>NZ_CP104264.1:3300000-3421827 GCF_025244845.1 Arthrobacter sp. zg-Y1171
CATCACGTCCAGCACCAGGACGTCGGGCCGGAATTCGCGGGCAGCAGAGACCGCACCGAGTCCATTACCTGCAGTAACGACGTTCCAGCCCAGCATCCGCAGGCCCATGCCAACAAGCTCCGCGAGGCTGGTCTCGTCGTCGACCACCAGCGCCCGGATCGGACTCCCGTCCGGGTGCGCGAGGCGCGGAAGATTACCCGTGGGCGATTGGGACGAAACGTGTGCCATGAATACGTCCTTTGGCTCGGTGCCGGTGGCTGGGTCAAGCGTAAGCGCAAAGTTCCCTTTTGCGTCCCGGTATTTTCCCTGCTGTCTCCACCCTGTGCTGAGACTGTGCCATGTCTGTGCGAAGCCGGTACGGGTACGGACTCACGGAATGGGAATTGAACCGCGCCCCGGCCGCTTTATGGTTTAACAGCACCGCATCCAGAAAGATCCAGCCGCACCGGAAGGACGCCATGAGCGAGGAACGCCGCAGCGAAATCGGAGACTCCGCAGCGCCGGTGGAGGACGAACTTAAGGAATCCTTCGACAAGACGGTGACGGAAGGCGCAGAACGGCTGCACCGCACCTTCCGGACCATCCTGGTGACCGGGGTGTTCGGCGGCATGGAGGTTGGCCTGGGCGTCATGGCCTATCTCGCCGTGATGCATGAAACGGGAGACCACCTCCTGGCGGGCCTGGCATTCAGTGTCGGCCTGATCGCCCTCTTCCTGGCCCACAGCGAGCTGTTCACGGAGAACTTCCTCATGCCCGTCGCGGCAGTTGCCGCAAGGGAAGGCAGCATGAAACTGCTCGCCAAGCTCTGGGGCGGGACCCTGCTGGCCAACCTGGCCGGCGGTTGGATCTTCATGTGGATAGTGATGCAGGCCTTTCCGCAGTGGTCGTCCACGGTGGCAACATCGGCGTCGCACTTTACCGAGGCGCCCTTCTCACTCCAGACCGTGGCACTGGCGGTTCTGGGCGGCAGCACCATCACCCTGATGAGCCGTATGCAGCAGGGAACCACCTCGGACCCGGCAAAGATCGTGGCGACGGTAATCGGCGGTTTCCTGCTCGCCGGGCTCCAGCTTTTCCACTCCATCCTAGACTCGCTGCTGATCTTCGGCGCGATCATCTCCGGCGCGGAAATCACGTACCTCGAATGGCTGGGCTGGTTCGGTTACACCCTGCTGTTCAACATGCTGGGCGGGCTGGTGCTGGTCACGGCACTGCGGCTGGTGCGCACCAAGGAACTGGTGGCACAGCGGCGCAGTGAGGCACCCGAGGACCCCGACGCCTCACGGGGGAAAGCCTGAGCGCAAGTGCGCCGAGCGGCAGAAACAAGCACTGCCAGCGGCCCCGAAAAGAAAGGCACTTGCGCAGGGAGGATAAGCTGACGGGACAGCGTGGGGACCGCGAGCCGGACAGTCAACGACTAATCCGTCAACCTTTTCAGCAAGATCCGCACCTCCCGCCTGGAAATTGACTCCTTCTCTATTGCCCGCGCGCCCGGCCGTCACCCTTCACCGGTGACCGGCCCGGACAGGTCCAAGCGGTCTCGGGAGCCCGCTTCCGAAGCAAGCTCGGAACCATTTGAACAGAGGGACGTCATTTTGAATTTCACCGTCGGGCAGACCCTGGTGTACCCGCACCACGGCGCCGTCACCGTTACCGATATTTCCCCCATGACAGTCAAGGGAGTGGAGCGGGAAACCCTGACCTTCCGCGTCCACGCGACTGAACTGACCATCAAGCTCCCGGCGGACAACGCCGAAGACGTAGGGGTACGTTCCGTCATCGACGACGCCGGCGTAGAGGCCGTGTTTACGGTGCTTCGCGGACCCGTGGGGATGGAACCGGACAACTGGTCCCGGCGGTTCAAGGCCAACGAAGGCAAAATGTCCACCGGTGAACTTCGCCTGATCGCAGAAGTTGTCCGCGACCTGTGGTGCCGCGAGCGGACCCACCCCCTGTCCACCGGGGAAAAGCGGATGCTGCTGAAGGCCAGGCAGCTGCTTGTCTCCGAACTTGCCCTGGCCCGATCCTCGTCAGCGGAGGACGCCGGTGACCTGCTCGATTCCGTCCTGATGGAAACGGTTAGCGAGCCGGAGCTGGCGACCAGCTAGTTCCCGGCCGCCGCTTCCCGTCCTTCCGCATTCCACCGACGTGCGGAAGGACGGGAAGGCTGCGGAAACTGCCCGTTTTGGCTCAGGACGCGCTGGCGTTGTATCAAGGAAAGTAGGACGGTTTCCGCTTCCCGCGGGGACCCTCCGCTGCGGATCAAGAGAACTTCGAGGGCCTTGAAGCGAGGGCCCGGAAAGGCGCCCGTGAACTTTCCCTGCACCTGCTTTTGCCAGCCCGTGCCCGGCACCGGCCGGCTGGGGATCGAACTTTATGACCCGTTTTGCCTGGTGCGCCAGCACCGGGTGGCGGCCTCCACCAACCACGAGCCCACGTATCGGCACGGGCAGGGCAGCTGGTAGGCATTGACGTGGTTTCCGGCTGCAGCCTGAAGGAAACCTTGGAACAGCAAACAGGTCCATCCTGTAACATTCCTTGGACTATGGATGACCCTCCCTCACATAAACCCATGCCCCTCCCCGTCCTGACCGACCTGCAGACCGTGCCCACTCCGGCTGCACCGGCTATCACGAGAGAGGGGCAGCCCCATGTATGAATGGCTCATGGTCGGCGTAGGATTGCTCCTCACCGTCGGCACCGGACTGTTTGTCGCCTCCGAATTTGCGCTCGTCAATTTGGACCGTGCGGACCTTGAGTCCCGCCGCGACAAGGGCGAAAAACGCCTCAATCCCACAATCAACGCGCTGAAGATCACCTCCACCCATCTTTCCAGCGCACAGCTCGGCATCACCCTGACCACCCTGCTGACCGGGTACACCTTCGAACCTGCAATCAGCTCGATGCTGCGCTCCCCGCTCACGGCGCTGGGCCTGCCGGAGGGGATGGTGCCGGGCGTCGGCGCCGTCGCCGGCATTTTCCTCGCCACCATCTTCTCGATGATCATCGGCGAACTGGTTCCCAAGAACTTTGCCCTGGCGCTCCCCCTGGCCACCGCCAAGCTGGTAGTGCCCTTCCAGACCGTTTTCACCACGGTGTTCAAGCCCGTCATCCTGCTGTTCAACAACACGGCGAACGCCATCATCCGGTCCTTCGGCATCGAACCCAAGGAAGAGCTCTCGGGCGCACGCAGCGCCGAAGAACTCAGCTCCCTGGTTCGGCGTTCAGCGCTGGAAGGCGTGCTGGACCTGGACCACGCCGTGCTCCTGAACCGAACTTTGCGCTTCGCCGAACACTCCGCGGCGGACGTTATGACCCCCCGGGTCCGCATGCGGACGGTCCACGAGTCCGACACTGCCGAACAGGTGGTCGCCGTTGCCACGGCAACCGGCTATTCCCGCTTCCCCGTGATCGGACGCGATTCGGACGACGTTCTGGGCGTGCTGCACCTCAAGCAGGCCTTCGCCGTACCGCTGGCCGCACGGACCTCCGTCACGGCCGCAGAACTCATGGTGGAACCGCTGCATGTACCCGAGTCCATGGGCGTTGACACGCTGCTGGGACTGCTGCGCGCCCAGGGCCTGCAGGTCGCGATCGTGTCCGACGAGCACGGCGGCACCGCCGGCATCGTCACCCTCGAAGACCTCGTGGAGGAGATTGTGGGCGAACTCGAGGACGAACACGACCGCGCGCGCGTCGGCGTCGTCCGCACGGGCCGCGCCATCACCTTCGACGCCTCGCTCCGGCCGGACGAACTCCTGGACCGCACCGGCGTCGAGGTTCCCGACGGCGAGGAATATGACACCATCGCCGGTTTTGTCACGGACGTACTGGACCGGCTGCCGGAGCTGGGCGACGAAGTGGAAATCGAGGGCGGCACGCTCCGTGTGGAACGGGTGGTCCGCAACCACATCGAACGCCTGCGCTTCACCCCGTCGGGCTCGCTGGAGACCCCGGTGAGCGCCCATGACCGCATTGTCGACTCGCTGACCAAGGACCTGACCCATGAGTGAATACCTGCCCGGAATCATCTGGCTCGTAGTGCTGCTGGTGGTCAACGCGTTCTTCGTCGGTGCTGAATTCGCCGTCATCTCGGCCCGCCGGTCACAGATTGAACCCAAGGCCGAAGCCGGCAGCAAGGCCGCGAAAACCACCCTGTGGGCCATGGAGCACGCCACGCTGATGCTGGCGACCAGCCAGCTTGGCATCACCGTCTGTTCCCTGGTCATCCTGAATGTCTCGGAACCGGCCATCCACCACCTGCTGGAGATTCCGCTGGGCCTGACTCCGCTGTCCGCAGACGCCATCGGCATTATCGCGTTTGTGGTGGCGCTGCTGCTGGTGACGTTCCTGCACGTGGTGGTGGGTGAAATGGTGCCGAAGAACATCTCGTTCTCCGTGCCCACCCGCGCCGCACTGCTGCTGGCTCCGCCCCTGGTGATCGTGTCCCGCATTGTCCGTCCGATCATCTGGACGCTGAACGGCATAGCAAACGGTGTCCTGCGCCTGTTTCGGGTGGAGCCCAAGGACGAAGCCACCAGCGCCTACACCCTGGACGAGGTCGCGAACATCGTGGAGCAGTCCACGCGTGACGGTGTCCTTTCAGACCGCAGCGGTACCCTGACGGCCGCGTTCGAGTTCACGGAGAAGACCGTGGCCGACGTCGAAGTTCCGATCAGCCAGATGGTGCTGCTGCCCGAGACCGCAACCCCTGCGGACCTGCAGCAGGCTGTGGACGTCCACGGTTACTCGCGGTACATCCTCACCAACGACGACGGCGATCCCGACGGCTACCTTCACCTGAAGGACGTCATGGACCTCACCACGCCGGACGAGTTCGCCGCATCGGTGCCCGCCAAGCGGATCCGCCGCCTGGCGTCCGCTTACCGGGGCAGCGAGCTGGAGGATGCCCTGGCCACCATGCGCCGCACCGGCGCCCACGTGGCTCGGGTTTTTGACGCGAAGGGCAACACCACGGGTGTCCTGTTCCTCGAGGACATCATCGAAGAGCTGGTGGGCGAAGTCCACGACGCCACCACCGTCTAACGCCTAGCGCCTGCGTTTCCACCAAGGCCGCCGCTGCTCCGGCTCCGGAGCGGCGGCGGCTTCTTTTTCGGCTTCCTCCGCCTTCCGTTCCCGCCAGCGCTGCACTTCCTGCTCGACGTCGCGGGTGCGCGTGATAACGGGCGGACCTCCTTCGAGCTGGCGGCGCGCATCGATGACACGCGCATTGAAATCCTGGACGATCTCCCGAACCTGCTTTTCGGTCCACCGCGTGTCCAGCCGAGCGTCCAGTTCCGCGTCTTCCGTGCGCAGCAGGATGGCCTTGGGTCCCAATCCAGTCACGTTCTCGCGCTGCATCAGCCCCTTGATCCACCAGTCCGGATCATGGCCGTCGCCCAGGTTCGGGATAGGTTTTCCGGCGTACTTCAGGTTGTCGAATTCGCCCCGGGCCATGGCATCCCGAACCAGATAATCGGCTTTGGCGGCGTCGTCGACTTTCCGGCGCTTGTGCCGCAGCCCTTCCTCGGCCTCTGCACGCTGGAGGTCTTCATCGTCGAGCCCTCCGCCGGCCGCCGCCGCCCGCAGCTGTGCGGCCCGTTCCATCCTGCGCCGGTACTGCTCAACGCCCCTGCCGTCCATGATCTCCCGCCGCCTAACGTGTCCCGTGTGGTGTCTTAACCGATTCGGACCTCTCCGGTATTCCTACTAAGGACCAACGGCAGACACGACGAAGGCGTGCCCGGTTCCGCGCTACTTCCGCAGCCGGCGCACCACGGCGCCGACGGCGGTAGCCGCCCCCGCACCGGCCAGCAGCCACGGGCCGCCGACGATGATCGGGTCGATCCACTGGTGATTGACGTCCGCCCGCTTCCGGCCCACCCGGGAGGAGACGCCGTGGCGGGTGAACTCGCTCAGCACCCCGGTCTCCGTGATCGGATTATCCGGGTGCAGGGTCGCGAAGGAAGCAAGATGGCTCTCCACGGCGTCTACGCGGTCCGCGGCGAGCAGGATCAGCCAGTGGGCCGCACGGGCCTCGCTGTACCGGCGGTAGGCGTACCGGCGCATCACGCCGGACAGTCCCTTGGGCGGGCAGGCGGTGCCGAACACCGGGGTGAGGAACTTGTGCTCGATCGAGCGCTCCCGCGGGAACTTTTCTTCCTGCCGTTCCGGGAATTCCCAATGCGCGCCGCTGAGGGTGGGATCAAACTGCAGCTTGGGCACGGCAGGACGGTCCCGAGGATCGAGGTCAACACCCCAGCCCGGGATCCGCGCGCGCAGTTCCTCGCTGGACGGGGTTCGGGTCGGCTTTTGCGGCGTGTAGGCCATTGCAGTGTCCTTCCTTTCAGGAACCGGGGACGATGACGGGCTTGATGCAGTTATCCAGCTTGGCGGAGAACATGTGATAACCCTCGGCGATGTGCTCCAGCGGAATCCGGTGCGTGATGATCTCGCTGGGCTTGAGGTAGCCGGCCTTGATGTGCTCGAACAGGCGCGGCCACTGCCGTTTCATCGGCGTCTGGTTCATGTTCAGCGTCAGGCCCTTGTTCAGTGCGTCTCCGAACTTCACGGCGCTGAAGAGCGGACCGTAGGCGCCCATGACGGACACGGTGCCGGCCTTGCGTACCGAGTCGATCGCCCAGTTGAGTGCCACTGCGGACCCTCCCTGCAGTTTGAGCTTCGTGCCCGTAACCTGCTGCAGGAAATTACCGTCAGCCTCGGCTCCCACGGCGTCGATTGCGACGTCGGCACCCAGGTAGTCGGTGATCTTCTTCATGTGCACCACAATGTCGTCGTACTCGGTGAAGTTGTAGGTCTCGGCGTGGGCGAAGGTCCGGGCCTTTTCGAGCCGGTAGTCCAGGTGGTCAATCACGATCACCCGGCCGGCGCCCATCAGCCAGGCGGACTTGGCGGCGTACAAACCCACCGGGCCGGCACCGAAAACCACTACGGTGTCACCTTCGACGATGTCCCCCAGCTGGGCGCCGAAATAGCCCGTGGCGAGTGCATCGGTGCACATCAGGGCGTCTTCTTCGTCCATCCACTCGGGGATGAGGGAGGGTCCGACGTCGGCGAACGGGACCCGGACGAACTCCGCCTGGCCGCCGTCGTAACCGCCGGTGGTGTGCGAATAGCCGTAGAGACTGCCTACGGCCGTGGCGTTGGGGTTGACGTTGTGGCAGTTCGAGTAGAGCCCCCGTGCGCAGAAATAGCAGGATCCGCAGTAGATGTTGGCCGGGACCATCACACGGTCCCCGACCTTGAGGTTCTGCACGGACGATCCGACTTCCTCCACCACTCCGATGAACTCGTGGCCGAACGTCGTGCCGACCCGGGTATCCGGCATCAGGCCGTGGTAAAGGTGCAGATCGGAGCCGCAGATGGCCGCCCGGGTGACCCGCACGACGGCATCATTGGGGTGCTCGATCGGCGGTATGTCCTTTTCTTCCACCCTCACCTTGTAGGGCCCTCGGTACACCATCGCTCGCATTGGACAGTCTCCTCGCTCTGAAGCCGGATCTGGCCCCTTAACGATAAGCAGACTTACTAACTTTGCAAGCTTGTACCCGGCCCAGCCGCCGGCAGCTTCACGGTGAAGACGCTTCCCCGCCCCGCCTCGCTGCTGAAGTCGATGCTCCCCCCGTGCTCTTCCACAATCCTGCGGGTGATCACCAGGCCCAATCCTGCCCCGGGGATGGCCGCGGTGAGAACCTGCCCGGACCTGAAGAACTTGCTGAAGACCTGTTCCTGCTCCGCCGGCGTCATGCCGATTCCGGTGTCGGCGACCTCAATCACCACGGCTTCATCCTGCCTCCGCGCCCCTATCCGCACCGTTCCGCCGCCGGGTGAAAACTTGACGGCATTGGACACCAGGTTTTCCAGCACCTGCCGGATCCGGCCTTCGTCCGCCACTGCCCGCAGCCCGGCCGCCACCTCAACACCGATTTCCACCCCGTTGATCCGCGCGTGGGGGCGGAAGGAATCGGCGGCGGCTGCGACGGTGGAAGCCAGATCCACTTCCTGCAGTTCCATCGCGCCGTTGTCGGATGCCACGGACAGCAGATCGGAGACCAGCTGCAGCAGCCGCTCGGAATTTCGAACCGCTGCCTGCAGGGCCGATTCGACCGTGCCCGGCAACTGTCCTTCTTCTTCCAGGGCCATATCCAGGTAGCCGAGGATGGACGTCAGGGGTGTACGCAGCTCGTGGGACACATTACCCACGAACTCACCCTGTGCCGCCAGCGCGCGCACCAGCTGGGTGACGTCGCTGAATGCCAGGACCGAGCACTTGAAGTCCCCTCCGTTCCGCACCGGGCGTGCACACACGCTGACCGCCATCTTGCCCTCGCCGGTGCCGATCCACATGATCTGCTGCGAAAAGGATTCACCGGCAACGGCACGGCGGATGGGGAGCAACTCGTCCGGAAGCGGTGTGATCCGGTCCGGACCGTAGACAGACCACGCTCCGGACTCGAAGTCGCTCAGGTCTTCGGCCCCCAATATGGTCCGGCTGGCCTCCATATGGGCGTTGGCGAGGATTTCCCGGCCCTCGTCATCCACCACGAGCACCCCCACGTCCACCGTGTCCAGGATGGTTTTCAGAAGTGATTCCCGCTCCTTGGCCGCGCGCTCGGCAGCACCGCGTGCGGCTTCTGCGGCTTCGGCCTGCTGGAGCGCGTCAACCAGGTCGCGTTCATACCTGCGCCTTCCGGGCATGGGGAAAACCGTGACCAGGTCCACGGTGCGGCCGCGGGAGGCGGTCCGGACCGCCGAGATGTGAGCCGGCAGCCTGGTGTTTCCGGCTCCGTTGAAGTCGACGCTTAGATTCGCTGCAGGTGTTGTTGTGAGTGCCGCGCTCCAGCGCTGGTATTCCAGCAGGTCTTCGGGCGAAAGGAGATCGGCAAAAACGGTGCCTGCGAGCGCGCTCCGGTTCCTGCCGATCCACGCCGCGAAAGTGGAGTTTGATTCCAGGATGACGCCCTGCCCGGAAACCACAACGTATCCGGACGGGGAACAGTGGAAAAGGGCCGGCCAGTCCGGAATGGACGTCCGTTGCCGGCCGATGCGCGGAAAACGGCGGGAAATCATGGGCATGCCGGACCTTTTGGAAGAACAAGTTATGCAGGGACAATTTCCGGGGCCCGCATTCATCGGATATTCGAAGAAGTCTTGTGCCCGGCCAAACAATTTATCAGCCTGCTTGCGATATCCGTAAATATGACGGAATTACCCTATTCCCGGCCCCTGCAGTACCGGGGGTGCGGCTGTGCGGCACCCCCGGACCCGCGTGCACAAGCAGGAGATATTACTACTAATCGAGCGCTTCGGGATGGGTTCCGCCCGTCTTCGCAGCGAGGAACCTCAGGTGGTGGACACGGCCGCTGGATTGGGAAAGACTTCCATCCCGGGACGCGCTGAAACAGGCGTTCCGGGTGGGGTGGCTCAGCACAACAAGCACCGAAAGGATGGCCATGACCCAGCCAGCCGCGCTCCGCACCCCCTCCCGCCCCTCTCCTCACCCCACATGGTGGAACCTGACCGTCGATGCCGGTAGTTTCGAACTGGCAGACCGGATCATCGGTGAACTTGTGACCCCCCTCGTTGCGCAGGCGAGGCTTTGCGGAACCAAGCGGTGGTTCTATACCCGACGGATGCAGCCGTCCAATGCGCAGGTCCGGCTTCGGGTACTTGCCCCCGTGGAAACCCTGGATCGGCTTCAGTCCCTGCTGGGGGCACTGCAGGAGCAGTCCGGGGATCCGGTGCGCAGCCTCTCGGTGGAGCATGAATTCAACGAACCGGTGCTGGACCGGACAATCGGCACGGACGCGCTGCTGCCGTCGGTCGAAGCGGACCTGGCCCGCTACGGCGGCGTTGACGGGCTGGCCTTGGCAGAGGAAGTCTTCGAGCTTTCCTCCGATCTCTGCCTCTGGGCAACCGCCCGGTTTGCGAAGGCACAGAACCGATCGGCGCTGGCATCCCTGCTTCTCTTCGATTCGGCCTACGCCATGATGAAGGGACCGCGGGCCTCCACATGGCCGGACCGCCGTCGTGTTTCCTGGGAGTACTACTGGGACAGCCATCTCTATAGCTGCACCGCTTCCGATCCGCGGGCTGCCGGAGTGCAGAAGGCTACCGGTGCGCAGGCCCAGGCCCAGTTGATGCCCGTGCACCGGCTGATGATGGCCACCGCCTCCGAACCCGCCGTCACCAACTGGCGCCGGCGCTGGCTGCGGACCATTGACACCTACCTCTACCGGGCAGACAAGGCCGGAGCCAGCCGCAGCGCCCAGCACCTCACTGTGTACCAGGCGCACGGCCTGTTGAACCGGCTGGGATTCACGCTTCGCCAGGAGGCACTGATCGGGGTCTATGCCAGGACGTGGAGCAGGGAGAAGGAAACCGAATTGGTGGAGGCCACCTAGGCGTGGCGGGCAGCGGTTGCGCGGACGGGTGCGGGGCCGGGCGGCGATAGAATCAGCGTATGAGCCTAACCGCGGACCAGCAGTCCGTTGCAGCTGAATTGCAGCAGCTAATTCTGCAGACTGAGTCGGTGGAGTTCTTCCTTGAGGGGTTCGCCATGCGTGCCGCTGAGCTTTTCAGCAGCGATGCCGAAGTCCTGGCCGGGGTGACCCTGCTTCGGAACAAGCAGGGCACCACCGTGGCCAGCAGCAGCGAGGCGGCGCGGGCGCTGGACGAAATCCAGTACGGCTTCGGAGACGGGCCGTGCATGCGGGCCTCGCGGACAGGGCGGACCGTCGTGGTGGAAGACGTGCGCACCGACCCGCGGTGGCCGGAGTATGCGGACGCCATCCGGGACCGCGGCTTCTATTCCATCCTCGGCGTTCCGCTCATCCTCGGTAACGACGGCGGTGCCGGGCTCAACCTGTATGCCCGGGACGCCGGTCACTTCACGCCGGACATCATCCGGTCAGCCGAAATGTTCGCCGCCGAGGCGGCAGTTACCCTGCAATTGGCCGTCCAGATCGCCCGGCACAGGAGCACCGCCGATCACCTCCGCGCGGCCATGGGAGCCAGGACCACCATCGACGTTGCCGTGGGCATTGTCATGGCGCAGAACAAATGCAGCCAGGAAGCGGCCTTCGAAATCCTGCGCGACGCCTCCAGCAACCGGAACGTGAAACTCCGGGACGTCGCCGAGCGCGTGGTGCAGTCCGTGACCTCGCAGGCTGTGAAAACCCACTTCGTCGACTAGGGCGTGCCTCTGGACGCTGTCCGGTCAGGCCTTGTCCACCAGTGCGGCGACGGCAGCCGCGGCTCCGCTGCGGTGCAGGGTCCCCAGAGCGGATAGGTACGCTTCCGTGAACCGGGCATCGGAGGCCAGATCGCCGAAGAACTGCTGCTGGGAAATGAAGGCCAGCGGATCCTCCCGGTTCCGGGCGGCTACGGCCATTACCTCGTCCCGCCGGTTGTCCACAACCCGTATCGGTTCGCCTGCCTCATCCACGCCCTCGGCGTAACGTGCCCAGGCGGCAATGATCGCAGCGGAACGGGAGACTTCGCCGCCGGCCGCCACGTTCTCGCGGACCACAGGAACCAGCCACTTCGGAATCCGGTCCGAGCTTTCAGCGCACAGGCGGGCGAGGGTGTCCCGGACGTGTTCATTGCCGAAGCGCTGCAGCAGCCGTTTCTTGTATTCGGCCAGATCGATGCCCGGGACGGGGAGCAGGGTGGGCGTGGCTTCTTTATCCATGTAGTCCAGCAGGAACTGTGCCAACTGCGGGTCACGGGCTGCTTCATGCACGTAGCGGTAGCCCTCAAGGTAGCCCAGATAGGCCAGACCCTGGTGGCCGCAGTTCAGCAGGCGCAGTTTCATGTGCTCGTACGGCTCCACATCCGTCGCCATGCTCACACCGGCGTCTTCCCACGGTGGCCTGCCCTGCGGGAAGGCGTCCTCGAGTGCCCACTGCTCGAAGTCCTCGGCCACCACGGGCCACGCGTCCTCGACGCCGAACTCCTCCGACAGCAGCGCGCGGTCGGCATCGGTGGTCGCCGGAGTGATCCGGTCCACCATCGAGGAGGGGAAGGAAACAGCCTCCTGCACCCACTTGCCCAGCTCCGGGTCCCGCAGCCGGGCGAACTCCCCGAAGGCCTTTCGCGCCACTTCGCCGTTGCCCGGGACGTTGTCGCAGGACATCACCGCGAACGGTGCCAGCCCTCGCTCGCGCCTGCGGCGCAGTGCCTCGACCACCAGGCCGAAGACGCTTGAGGGCACCGCACCGGGCTGCAGGTCCGCCGCCACGCCGGCATTTCCGGGATCGAATTCTCCCGTGGTGTCGCTGATGTTGTAGCCGCCCTCGGTAATCGTGAGCGAGACGATGCGCGTGGCCAGGGATGCCATTTTTTCAATGACCGCTTCGGGATTCTCGGGTGCGAAAAGGTACTCGGCAATCGAGCCGATCACGCGGGCTTCCAGGGCCCCGTCGGGGTGCTTCAGGACCAAGGTGTACAGGCAGTCCTGGCTGTCCATCACGGTTTTCATGGCGGCGTCGGAGGACAGTACACCCACTCCGCAAATAGCCCAGTCCAGGGCTTTGCCAGCGTTCATCAGCCGGTCCAGGTACATCGCCTGGTGTGCCCGGTGGAATCCTCCGACACCGAAATGCACGATGCCGGTGCTGAGCCGGGAGCGGTCATAGCCGGGCCGGGCAATGGACTGCGGGAGATGGGGCAGGGACTCGTCACTGAGCTTGGTCATAATGCCGCCTTAGGCCGGGGTGCGGCCAATCTAGCAGATTGGCTCGGCCCCTCCCATAGCAGCCTTGGTGCCGCACCCCTACTCGACGGCCTGGGCGTCCAGTTCGATGAAGGCCCAGTCCGGCTCGGCGAGGATGGGGTCCATGACGGGGCCGCCGGCCTCGGCAATCCGGTCCTGGACCTTGGGCGGCAGGCCGTCCTGGCGGAGATTGTGCCTCAACCAGTCCTTGGCCGAACCGTCCAGGTAAGGCCACCAGCGTTCGATTCGGATGGGTTCCACAGCAGCCCCCTTCAGCGTTGCGTAAATCCACGGTGACACCGGCGATGAGGGGGCGCAAGAGGGCAACGAAAGAGCAGCAGGGGAAGCTGCGGTGCTACCGGCAGGTAGCACCGCAGGCCCGTGGAACTAGTCGCGGACGGTGATGGATTCCAGCGCCTCGCGGGCCTCTTCGGCCAGGGATTCGGGGATGGGGGCGCTCTTCGCTGCTTCCGCGGAGGTCTGCTGCCCCTCCTCGCTCACCACGTACTGGCCGAAGGTCCGCACCCGCTCGACGAGGTCGGCGTCGTCATACGAACTGCAGTAGATCTGGTAGGAAACCAGCACCAGCGGGTAGGCCCCCGGCGCCGTGGTCCGCCGGTCCAGCTGGAGCGCAATGTCATGTTCCCCGCGTCCGGGGACGCGCTTGGACTGTTCGACGGCGGTGCTTGCCGCTTCGGCGCTGATCGGCACGAATTCGGTTCCGACGAGCAGGTTGGCGGTGCCCATGGAATCGTCGATCACCGAGTCGTCGGCGTAGGTGACGGCTCCCTCGGTGCGTGTCACCGTGCTGACGACGCCGGAGCTTCCCTGTGCGTTCTCGCCCTGCAGCCCTCCCGGCCAGGTTCCGGACGGTGCATCCGGCCAGGCATCGGGCGCCACTTCGTGCAGGTATTCGGTGAAGTTCTCCGTGGTGCCCGAGTCATCCGCCCGGCTGACGGGAGTGATCCGGGTTTCAGGCAGCTGCACGCCCGGGTTGAGTGCGGCGATGGCCGGATCGTTCCAGGTGTCAATCTCGCCGCGGAACATCCGGGCAATGGTGACGGCATCCAGGTTCAGCGACTCGATGCCGGGGAGGTTGAACGCCACGGCAATCGGGGAAATGTAGGCGGGAATGTCCAGGGCACCCTCCGGCCCGCAGACTGCCTTGGCGTCCTCTATCTCTTCTTCCTGCAGATAGGCGTCGGACCCGGCGAAGTTCACCGCACCGGCCAGCAGCGCGCTGCGCCCTGCACCGGAGCCGTCCGGCGAATACTGGAGCTGGACTTTGGGATGCAGCGTCCCGAAACCGGCGATCCAGGAATCCATTGCAGGGCCCTGGGCACTCGATCCGGCGCCGGACAGCACTCCGGTGAGGTTGGAGGTGCTGTTCTCGGCAGCCTCGCGCTGGGCGTCACCGAGGGGGTAATCGGATCCGCAGGCGGTCAGGGCAAGCGTTGCCAGCACCACCGTGGCCAGGGAACGGGCGGGGCGGATCGGGCGCAAGGGGTGTCCTTCCAAAGAAGCGGATACGGCGTCCAGCGCCGGGGAGGCAGGTACAAAAATGCTGCCCTTTCAAGGCTAGCGGGGAATCGGTCCCGCCTGCCAACCGAAAACCCCTTCCCCCTTGAGGATCGCCGGGGTCTGCTGTCAGCATTGACGGCACTGCGGAGAACACTGCTGGGGCGCGACTGCGCCGGCAGCCCCCGCATCCGCAAGGAGTGCCCGTGCTGATTGCCGCCGCAATTTTTGCCGTAGTAGCCGCCGCCGTGGCGTTCTACTTCTTTATGCTCGAATCCCTGCGCTGGGCCGAGCCGGAAACCGCGGCGATCTTTCAGCTGCGGGGAACCAATGCCGCGGCCACCGCACAACTGGCCTACAACCTGGGGTTCTACAACCTGTTCCTGGCGGTGGGCGCAGGACTGGGTGTGGTCCTGCTTGTCGCCGGTAATGCCGTGGCCGGGCTGACGCTGATGACCTTCACCACTGCGTGCATGCTGCTCGCTGCGGTGGTCCTGGTGCTCAGCGACAGGAGAATGGGCAGGCTGTCCCTGGTGCAGGGCGGTCCGGCGGCGTTGTCCCTCGTCTTTGCGCTGCTCGGGACCTGACGGGCCGCGGGCGGAAGCTACCGCGCAGCGGGGGCCGGCACCGCGTAGGCTGCCCGGGTCCACAGGTGGAACAGGGCGTAGGAGCGCCACGGGCGCCAGGGCTGCGAAAGCAGGGCTGCCTCCCGCCCGCTCCCCACCCCGAGAGCGCGTTTCAACACCAAGTCATCGGCCGGGTAGGCATCCCGGTCCCCCAGCACCCGTACAGCCAGGTAGTCCGCTGTCCACGGTCCGATTCCGGGCAGGGCCAGCAGGCCGGTGCGCACGGCCGCCGGCTCCGCTCCCGGGCGCAGCGGCAGGCCACCGGCCACGGCTTCGGCCAGCGCAGAAAGAGTTCGGGCACGGGCATGGGTGATCCGGACCGCGGATTGGATCTCGGCGGCCGGCACTGCTGCCAGCCGCTCCGCCGTCGGAAAAGCGGACAACCCGTTCGGCCCGGGCTCCCCGAACGCCGCAACCAGCCGGGAGCCGAAGGTCCGGGCGGCCGCGAGGGATACCTGCTGCCCGAGGACAGTCTGGACGCCGGTTTCAAAGCCGTCCGTGGAGCCGGGCACCCGCAGGCCGGGGTGCCTGTTCACCAGGGGTTCCAGCAGCTCGAATCGGGAGAGGAACGGGTCCACTACGCCCGGATCAGCATCCAGGTCCAGCCAGGTCCGGACCGTTGATATGAGGGCGGCTTCCTCCGCCGCGGGCAGCGCGGGCAGGTCGAGGACTACTCCGGCGTCCGCCAGGGACACTGCCACGGCGACGGGGGACGAAGCTCCCTCCAGCAACCGCTCGACCGTAGCGCCGTCGTCCGTCCGGGTAACCCGCTCCAGGCCGGGCACGGCGTGCGCCTGCAGGGCACCGGCGAGCGGTTCCCAGGCGAAGGGGCCGCGGTGCCGGAGTGGACGCCGCTGCCTGCCTGCCAGGGCCGCCCCCTCGGTCATGACAGTCCGGTCATGCGCAGCGTGATGTTGATCCGCCCCGCGGGCAGGCCGGATGCCGGGTCCGCCGTGCCTGCCAGGGTCCGCGGAACACCGTGGTAGGCGAACCGGGAGGGACCGCCGAAGACAAACAGGTCTCCGGATTCCAGCTCCAAGTCGGTGTAGGGCCGGGTCCGCGTCTCGGTGTTCCCGAACCGGAAAACGCAGGTGTCCCCGATGCTGATGGATACCACCGGTGCGCTGGATTTCTCGTCCTTGTCCTGGTGCATGCCCATGTGGGCGCCCTCGGCGTAGTAGTTGATCAGCGCCGTATCGGGGGTGTAGTTCTCCGGCCGGAAATCGTCCCGGGCGTACCCGCCGTCGGGCTGCCGATAGGCCTCGCGTAGGGCGTCGCGGCCCAGCTCGACCAGCCAGTCCGGCAGCTCGGCAACGCGGCCGCCCCCGACGTCGTCGGCCGTCCGCGTGTACTTGTAGGGCTGCCAGTGCCAGCCCAGGCATACGGTCTGCACGGACATGGTGTGCCCGCCGGGGAGGACGGCCGCGCGCATGGGAACGGGCCCGATGGCCCACTGCCGGCAGGCCTGGACAATGCGCTGCTGTTTCTCCGGCGGCAGCCAGCCCGGCACATGGACGGCGCCGACGGCGGGTTCGGATCGTTCGCGGGGAAAGAGGGAGTTGCTCATGCGGCGGCTTCCAGGTCGAGGAGGATCTTCTTGGCGGCGGGACCGCCGCGGTAGCCGCCGGTAGTCCCGTCGGAGCGCAGGACCCGGTGGCAGGGGATGACCAGGGGCAGCGGATTGCGGCCGCAGGCGGTGCCCACAGCCCGGACGGCACCGGGGTTTCCGGTTAGTGCGGCTATGCCCGCATACGTGGAGGTGTGCCCGTAACCGATCTGCTGCAGCGCCTGGACCACGGTCCGCCGGTATCCGGCGGTGAGCCGCAGGTCCAGGTCCAGGTCGAAGCTGCGCCGGGTCCCTTCGAAGTACTCGCGGAGTTGGGCGGCGGGACGGGCCAGGCGCTCCGGAGCCTCGAGGATCCGCGGGCTGATCCGGGTGCTGAGGTCCTGCAGCACGGTATCCACCCCTTCGCATTCGAACGCGACCCGGACCAGGCCGGCGTCGGTGGCGGCAAGGATGAGCCGGCCCACGGGACTGTCGATGACGGTGTAGGCAACGTCCAGCAGCCCGGCTAACCCGGCTCCTGCGGCCAGGCGGGAATGCAGGGCGGCAAGGACCGCGCCCTCGCGGGGGTCGGGGTCCAGGAGCCCGGCACTGGAGGGGCCGGCGTCGGTGGTCTCAAAGGATGCCATGGCGGTCCTCCTCATACAGGGTTCGTAGTTTCTTGATCCCGTCTGCCGCGGAGCGGCGGCAGGCGGCTTCGCTGCCGCCGAGCAGCCGGGCCACTTCGGCATACGGGAGCCCGGCGAGGTGATGGTACGCGAGCGCCTCGCGCTGGCGGACCGGCAGGGTTTTCAGGGCCGACCACAGTCCGTCGGTGTCCACCTGCGGTGCCCTCACCGGTTCGGGGACTTCGTCCACCGGAACCGGGTTTCGGGCGGCGGAACGGTGCTGGTCCACGGCCTTCCGCTTGGCTATGGTCACCAACCAGGCCTGGACGTTGGCGCCCTCGGGCAGGTCCGGGTAGGCGCCCAGGGCGGCGAGGAACGTTTCGGACCACGCATCTTCGGCCTGGTCCGGGCCCACGACGGCACGGCAGACGCGCAGCACGGACGGGCCGTGTTCGCGGACAATCTGCTCAAAGGGTTTCACTTCCACATACGGTAGACGTTTTCCGCGCTCCGTTTGTGAGCCGCCGGGTCAAGAAAGTTTCCCGCGTCCGACGGCGGTGGCTAGACTTCCCTCTACGTCGCAGATCAAAGGAGATCACCCCATGCACAACCTCGCCGGCATTCTGACCGACACGGTGGCGCGCTTTCCGGAGCGGACAGCCCTGAAGCTAGATGAAACCGTAGTCTCCTACGCCGCCCTCGACGCCATGAGCGCCAAGGTTGCCGGTTTCCTCGCCAGCCGGGGCGTGGAGCCCGGAGACCGCGTTGCGCTGGTGATGCCGAACATCCCGCAGATGGCGTTCCTGTACTTCGGCGCCCTGCGCCACGGCGCCGTCGTCGTTCCCATGAACCCGCTGCTGAAGGCCCGCGAGGTGGCCTACCACCTGCAGGACTCGGGTGCCCGGATTGCCTTCGCGTGGGAAGGCGTGGCCGGGGAAGTCTCTGCCGGGGCGGAAGAGGCCGGCGGAGTGGAGGTGGTTTCCGTGGATTCGGCCGCATTCCTGCAGTTGCTGGCCGGTGCGGACAGCCGCACCGAAGTGGCTGAAGTGGATGACCAGGACACCGCGGTGATCCTTTACACCTCCGGAACCACGGGACGGCCCAAGGGCGCAGCCCTCACGCACCGGAACCTCCTCACCAACGCCTACGTGGCGCAGTCCCTGCTGAACACGGTGGAGACGGATGTCCACTTCGGCGGCCTGCCCTTCTTCCATGTGTTCGGCCAGACCGCGGCCCTGAACTCGTCCGTCCTGTCCGGCGCGTCCATCAGCCTGCTGCCTCGTTTCGATGCGGGCAAGGCCCTGGAGATCATCGAGCGCGACGGCGTAACCATCTTCGAAGGCGTGCCCACCATGTACGTGGGCATGCTCCGCCACCCGGCGGTCAAGACCACCAACCTGTCATCCCTGCGCGGAGCCATCACCGGCGGTTCCGCCATGCCGCTGGAAATCCTGCACGAGTTCGAGGAGGTTTTCGGCATCGAACTCCTGGAGGGTTACGGCCTCTCGGAGACCTCGCCGATTGTCTCCTTCAATGTTCCCGGCGGCGACCGCCGGCCCGGCTCCATCGGTAAAACCGTGGCGGGGACGGAGGTCCGGATGCTGGACCCGGACGGCAACGACGTTCCGGTCGGCGAGGTCGGGGAGCTGTCCGTCCGCGGCGACGGCGTGATGAAGGGCTACTGGAAGAACGACGACGCCACGGCCGCTGCCATCCCGGACGGCTGGTTCCGGACCGGGGACCTGGCCCGTTTCGACGAGGACGGGAACATCTACATAGTGGACCGGAAGAAGGACATCATTCTGCGCGGCGGCTACAACGTCTACCCGCGTGAGGTCGAAGAGGTCCTTTACGAGCACCCGGCCGTGGCCGAAGCAGCGGTCATCGGCATCCCCGATTCGCTGCACGGCGAGGAAATCGTGGCGGTGGTCGGACTTCGTGAAGAAGCAATGCCCGCTGACGACGCAGCACGGGACGAGCTGATCGCAGACATCCAGCAGTTCACCAAGGACCGGCTGGCCGCGTACAAGTATCCGCGCCGGATCGAGCTGACCGACGCGCTGCCCAAGGGGCCCACGGGCAAGATCCTGAAGCGGGAAATCAAGGTTTCCGCTCCCCTGGCGGCTGAGGCGCCCGGGGTGTAGCGGCCCGGGGCCTGGGGCCTTTAGGCCCCTACGGGGCCTGGAACGGCGGCAACGAAATTCTCCGCTCGCAGAGCTCGCGAGAATATTAAAGCCGCCTTCCTCCAGGCCCCTCCGGTGCCCGCGGAAGGGCCAGCAAGTGCCAGTCTCCAGTTTGCGGCCCGCAGGCGTTGCGGGAATTGAAGGGTTAAGCGGCGGCTAGGCGTAGGGCTCGACGTCGGCCGCTGCCTCCCCCGGCAGCCCGGCCGATTCGTCGGAACGGACCAGCACAACACCGGCAACAATCAGGCACCCGCCTGCCAGCTGGACGGGGCGTGGCAGCTCCGAAAGCAGCAGCCACGCCCACAGGACCGCGAACAGCACCTCGGTCAGGGACACGAACGAAGCCACCCGCGAGCCGAGGGAGCGGGCCGCAATAATCCCGGTGACGTACGCCAGCACCGTGGAAAACAGCACCAGGCCGATCAGCGGGACCCACCATGCGGTCCGCCAGCCGGCCAGGTCCACATCCGTGGTGCTGAAATCCAGGGAAAGGACGCCGGTGAGGCCCAACGCGGCCATGGTGGCACCGCCCACGAACATCCCGCCCGTGGCCAGCACCAATGGCGGAAGGGAATCGTTCTGCTTGGCGGTGATGAAGAAATAGCTCGCCAGGCAGACCGCGGCGGCGAGTCCCCACAGCACTCCCACCGGGTCAATCCGCGTGCTCCCGCCCAGGTCCAGGACCAGGACCAGCCCCGCCACGGCGGCCACCGTACCAAGGACCGTGCGGATGCCGGGGCGGCGTCGCGTGGCGACCCAGATCCAAAGCACCATCAGTACCGGGGCAAGGAACTCCAGGAGCAGGGCAACGCCCACGGACAGGCGCTCCACCGCGTTGAAATAGAAGAACTGGCAACCGGCCACCCCGATGAACCCGAACAGTACGATGGTGCGCCAGTTGCTCCGCACCTGGCTCCAGCGTCCGCGCAGGACGAGAGCTGTGGGAACCGCGAGGACGAGTGCTGCTCCGAGCATCCGGACAGCAACGGCGCCGGTGGGGCTCCAACCGGTTTCCAGCAGCGCCTTCGCAAAGGATCCGGACAATCCAAACACCGCCGACGATGCCAGCGCCACGAGAATCCCGGCCGCTCCCGGCCGCAGTGCCGTTTGGCTGCCTTTTGTCCGCGCCCGTGCCATGAATCTCCCTGCGGTTTAGGACAGCCCGGGACTGAGGGTCCGGGATTACGACGGCGACGCTACCCGGCCCGGGGAGCGCTTTCAATATGCTCTTTGTCCGGATAATCTGCATCCTTGCTATCTGAGGAGAGGCACGCTATTCTCGCCCTTACCTGCGGCATGGGTCTCTATCCGGTGCAGGTACCACTTATTGATGGCGCACATTACTGTGCGTACTTCAAATACTTGTTCAGCAGTTTCAGTCTCGTTTCCTCCGCATTCTCCATTTGCCGCCTTACCAGCATGGAAACGTCGGAGGTTGACGGTTTTATGGGGGAAAATTTCATGCAGGAAAATTCACGCAACATTTCGGCACGGGTCGGCGCCGTCAGCGCCGTAGCCCTTTTGGCAGTCAGCGGCGCATTCATTGCCAGCCCCGCGATGGCCGGAGAGCTGGACCCGTCGGCACCCGCCTCGCCGCCGGCCACTACGCCGCCGACGACGCCGCCGCCCACCGAGGAACCGACCACGCCGCCGACGACGCCGCCGGCCACCCAGGAACCCACCGCACCGGCCACGCCGCCGGCCACCCAGGAACCGACCGCACCGGCCACCGAGGCACCCACCGCACCCGCAGTTCTGGCGCCGCCCACGACCAATCTGGCCGATGGTGATGTCATTAAGACGAGCCACCTCATCAAGGGAACAGCTCCGGGGGCAACCTCCGTGGAATTGTCCATCAATGGAGCAAAGCCGGACACCATTGCTGTAGCGGCAGACGGCACGTGGAGTATTCTCGCGCCCACCTTCACGGCGGAAGGGGGGGCTACGCTGACCCTTACGATAGTTGCCATCAACGGCGACACCCGGTCAGAACCCACCACTGTCGTTGTGACCCTTGAAGATGCACCACTGCCGGCACCCGGAGTCACCACCCCGACCCGCGTCGTGGACTCCCTGAAGGTTCTCACCGGCAACGGCGTGCCGGGAGCCACCGTCACGATCACGATCGCCGGGGACGTAGCAGCACCGATTACCGGAGTTGTCACGGTTGGCGAGAACGGTATCTGGGAGCTGGCCCTCGAGACGCCGCTGGGCTACGGAGGGTATGACCTGACCCTCGTGCAGTCGCAGGAGGGCAAGGAAAGCTCCGAGACAATCACCGACTTCATCGATGTGGTCCCCGCCGCTCCGGTGGTCACCACCCCGGGCGAGGGTGCCGAAGTCCCCGTCAACAAGCTGCCGGCAGCAATCACCGGCACCGCGGTGCCCGGTGCGGACGTCGAGCTCGTGGTCGACTTCGACCTCGACGGTGAGGCCGATGTGGATGAACTCGCGATCCAGGCAACTGTCGCCGATGCCAGTGGCAACTGGTCCGTCCCGCTGACTCCTTTGGCTGAGGGTGCCCACAACATTGTTGCCATCCAGGCCGTCGGGGATGCAATCTCCGATTTCTCCGACACCAGCTTCACCGTTACGGCTGCAGTTGTTGCTCCGCCCGTCACCGTCAATCCCGTTCCGGCCGGAAACCCGGGAGCCGGCGGACTGCCCGACACCGGTGCGGCGAACCTGGGCCTGCTGGCCGGAGGCGGAGCAGCCCTGCTCACCGCCGGTGGTGCAGCCCTGCTGTTCAACCGGCGCCGCAACGCGGCTTCCGAGTCCTAGGAATTCCTAAGCAATAGACGAGGCGGGCCCCGGCGAATAGCCGGGGCCCGCTTCGCGTTTATGCCCTTTTTCGCGAACGCGGTGGCGTTAGGCCCGGCATGCAAAGCGCCCATGCACAAGCCTTGCCATACCGGGCGGTGGCCGCTATTCTTTCGCGTGTCTGTGATCTCGGTTACCCGGTGCTTTAATTCCGGCCGGTTGAATTCATTGGCAGGATAACGGCCTTTCAGGGAATCGGCCGGGATCGGTACAAATTCAGTAGTGTCAGTCTCATTACCTCCGCAATCTCCAGGTGCCGTACGTGCGCCTGCACGGAAACGCCGGTGGTCGATGTTTTATGGGGGAAAAATTTCATGCAGGAAAGTTCACGCCCGCTCTACGCACGGGTAGGCGCCCTTAGCGCCGCTGCCCTTCTGGCGGTGAGCGGCGCATTCATCGCCGGCCCGGCCATGGCTGATACCGGGGACACCCCGCAGCCGACCACGACCGAAACACCCGCCGCTGCAATGCAGGGCACCGGAGAACTGGCTCCCGGTCTCGAGGAGGCCCTCCAGCGCGACCTCGGCATGACCGTCGACGAATTCGTGGCTGCAGGCGACCTCGGCAAGAAGGCCTCGGACAACCTCGAGCGGCTCAAGGCCACTGCGGGCTTCGTCGGCATTGAGGTCCTCGACGGCAGCCTGGTTATCACCGGCAGCGGCGAAGAACTCCAGGCACTCGCTACCGAACTCGACGCCACAGTCGTTAAGCCTGAGGCCCCGGTTGTGGAGGCTCCCAGCGCAGAACCGGCCCCCGCGGCGTCCCCCGCAGTCCAGCCCGCCGAAACCGAAGCAGCCGAGGACAAAGCTCCGGCTGATGTAAAGGCAAAGCGGGCATCGGATCTCCGGAGCCTCCTGTCCGAATACGCCGCAGCAACGGGCAGTGCGGACAAGCTGCAGTCGGTCAGCGGCAACATTGAGCAGGGGTTTGAACTCAAGGTGGGCGATCCCGCAGAAGCGCTGGGTTCCCAGAGGGCCCGCGGCACGACTGCACCTATGACGCCGCAGCAGTTCGACGAGCTGTACTCAAACGTCACGGTCACCTACGACCACGGGACCACGTTGAAGTTTGAAGACATTCCGAATGGTTCGGGCTACCTCTTCGCGACCGCCGAAGGTGCCTTTGCCTGCTCCATCGGTTTCGCCGGGTTCAACGCCGACGGCGAGGCTGCCGCCATCACCGCCGGGCACTGCCCGGACGGAGCATTCCCCGAGACCACTCTCGAACATCATGACTACGACCTGGGCCTCTTCAGCGCCACCTATGAATTCGGCGGCACCGAGACCGATCCCGGTACCGATATCGGCGTCATCGACGACATCAACCCCGAGCTGACCCTGCTGCCGGAGACCCTGCAGTGGGAGAACGTTGATGATCTTTCCGCCACCACAGTGAAGGTCACCGGAACCACCTCACCCGTCGTGGGCGCACCGATCTGCAAGTCCGGCCGGACAACCTTCTGGACCTGCGGCACCATCCTGCAGAGTGATCATCTTGTCAACGTTGAGGGCTCCTGGGTTGAAGGGTTTGAAGCCCAGCTCCAGGCTGCGCAGGGCGACTCCGGCGGATCCATGATCTCCGGCAACCTGGCCGTAGGCCTCATCAGCGCGGGCGTACCCGGCTCCGGCAAGGTCACGGGCGCCGACCTCGACCGTGCCATGCCCGTGCTCTCCGGCTACACCCTCGCCATCCACCTGGACGCACCCGCGCTGACCAGCCCGGCGAACAACGGCACCGTTGACACCGACGCGGTCATCACCGGCACCGCAACGGGCGCCAAGACCGTGGACCTGACCGTCGACGGCGTCGACTCGACGGTAGAGGTCGCCGCGGACGGCACCTGGTCCTTCAAGGCACCGACCCTGGTGCCGGCCGACGAAAAGCTCACCATCACTGCGCAGGCCGTCAACGGATACAGCAAGTCCACCGTCAGCAACTTCGAACTGACGGTCAAGGAAGCTCCCCTGCCGGCCCCGGTCTTCACGACCCCCGCCACGGTGCTGCATTCCATCGAGACCGTTGAAGGCACCGGCGTAGCCGGCGCCACCGTGTCCCTGACTGTGCCGGGCGACGCCGAGGAAGAGGAAGTAGCAGCCGCTGCAGTTCTCGATACCGAGGTCGACGACGAAGGCAACTGGGCGGTAACCCTCGAGGAACCGCTGACGTACGGCGTCTACAAGCTGTCCGCAGTCCAGGGCGGCATTGCCGGCAAGGAAGACTCGGCGGCAGCGACGCTGAACCTTACGGTCGCACCCGACGCTCCGGTGATCACCTCCCCAACTGACGGCCAGGAGTTCGTTGAAGGTTCACTCCCCAACGAAATCACCGGTACCGGCACCGCCGGCGTCGAGGTGACCGTTGCGGTCGATGACGAGGCCCTCGAGGCCGTAGTCGTGGACGAAGACGGCAACTGGTCTGTTCCGATGGGCGATTTGACCGCGGGCGACTACGCAATCACGGCCGTCCAGACCATCAACAGCGCTCCGTCGGCCGACGCCTCCGCGGGCATCACGGTCACCGCAGCTCCGGTTGTGGTGAACCCGGCTCCGGCCGCCAATCCGGGTGGCGGGCTGCCTGACACCGGCGCCGCCAACCTCGGCCTGCTGGCCGGAGGCGGAGCATCCCTGCTCGCCGCCGGTGCTGCAGCGCTGATGTACAACAAGCGCCGCCGGGTTTCTGTGGACGCCTAACAGCACCAGCGGTACACACTGAAGCGGGTCCCTGCCAACGGCCGGGACCCGCTTTGACTTAAGCTACTGTCACGCACCAGGAGGAATCATGATCCGAAACCGGACGCCGCCGTCGCTCCACCTGCTTTCAGCCCGATCCCTGGCCGGGGTCGCCCTGGCGACCGTGATCGCCGCAGGCGCGGTTACCGGCTGCGCGCCGCTATCCGCAGACGAAGGCCCGGGCGCCCCGCCGGATTCACCATCCGGCACTGCCACGTCACCTACACCAGGATCGGATGCAACCATGACAACGGACGGACCCGCTGCCCAGCTCCTGCTGCTGCACGCGCGCCTCAAGAATGAGCTGGGAGCCGATTACGCGGACGGCTGGATTGACCGCGGCGTTCTCCACGTCGCGGTAACCGGTCCGGAGGCCGAGGCCAAGGTGCGCGACGCCGGTGCAGAGCCGGTCCTCGTGGCGTTCAACGCCGACCAACTGCAGCAGGCCCGCAGCCAAGTGCAGGCCTGGCTCGCGGCCAAGCCCGTTCCGGACCTGGAAGTGCACTCGATCAGCACCAGCGGACGCGCCGGCGCGGTGACTGTCCAGGTCCCAGCGGATCAGGTCGCCGCACTGCAATCGGCAGCCGATGAGCAGGCACCGGCCGGGGAAATATCCATAATTGTGGAGGAATCAGCGGGAATGGCAACCCCTCTGTCCACAAAGTAGGGACAAGCTCCGCAAAACCGGCGGTGAAGCCGCCTGCGGGCCTAGGGTTGTTGGGTCAAGCAGGCGGCACCTCCGTTCTTCCTGTCTGGATGTTCCCATGGAACAAAAGCTGCTCACCCTGCTCAGTCGCCGCACCGCGTGGATTCTCCTCGCCGTCTGTGCGGCGTTCTGGCTGGTTCTGGCCACCGGATTCCTGGAGGCACCGCTCGGCACCCCGCCCACCCTGATGTTCCTGTGGATGTACTGCAGTCTTATGCTTGCCCTGGGAAGCGTGCCGGTGGCTGCGGCCGCCGTCGCCGCGTTGGTCCTGCACCGCTCCGTGGACCGGGCCGGCGCCGCAAACGGAGCCGGTCCCGCCGTGCCGGAGGATGCGGACCGTTCACGGCGCTTATACCTTCTGCTCCACCGAGAGCTCAAGAAGCAGTAACAAAACAGGTGGTCCGGACTATTGATAACCCCTGAGCGCTCTGGTGTCCTGATCAGGCGGTCCAGCAGGGGGCCGGACCTGCTCCTGAAAACCCGTGCTGCTCATGAGCGATTTCTCCGGTGTTCCGTCCTCCCTGCTTCCGTTTGAAAAGGCCCGCCAGGCACGCGGTGACCTGCAGCAGGCGCTGCACAACGAACTTGTCCTCCGGTACCGGGAAATCGCCGAAACGGCTGCCGCCGCCTACGCGGGGAGAGGGCGCGAGCTGGCGGACCTGCGCCAGGTCGCCTACATGGGCCTGATCAAGGCGGTGCGCCGCTTTGACCCTGCCGTCGGCCCGCACTTTCCCGCCTTCGCGGTTCCCACCATTCATGGCGAGCTCAAGCGCTATCTTCGGGATCACTCCTGGGTTGTCCGGCCGCCGAGGCAGCTCCAGGACCTGCGGACCGCCATCGCCAGGCTGCAACCGGAACTCCTGCAGACACTGGGGCGGGAAGCGTCACTCCGTGAATTGTCCGAGGCATTGGGAGTTCCCACGAAAGCCGTTTCGGAAGCACTGAACTGCCAGAGCAGCCTTCGCCCGGAATCCCTCGAAGCCTTGGCGGACACCACCGGCGCCGAACAATGGGCCGTAGCCGATGGCCGGCTGGAGCGGGCCGAGAACCTTGCCATGCTGCGCCGCGCCGTGCGGGACCTGACGGACCAGGACAAGGAGCTGCTGTTCCTGCGGTATTTCCACGAGGAATCCCAGCAGGCCATCGGAGAGCGGCTGGGCCTGACCCAGATGCAGGTCTCCCGCGGACTGGCGAGGATCCTGGTGCGGCTGCAGCATGACCTGCTGGATGCGCCCAAGCCACTCAGCCAAGCAGCGACGCCCGCGGCCAGGGGCAGCGCAACCGCCTGAACCGCCGCGCGGCCTGCCCTGCCCTCCCCGGATACCGCACGGCGCCCTGTTACCGTTCCAGCATGGATCCTGCCGCCGCTCCGGAAACTGCCAGCCCGGAAAATAGAGTCCCGCCAGCCACCGTCCCGCCCAAACTGGCCAGGGGCGACCTGCTGCGCGTCATTGCCCCGGCGGCCAGCCGCGCCATGGTGGCCGAACACGATCACAGCGCCCTCATCGAACGCCGTTTCGCCGACTTGGGCCTGCGGCTTTCCTACGGCCGCCACGTGGATGAGCGCGACATTTTCGACTCCACATCGGTCGCCTCCCGCGTTGCCGACCTGCATGACGCGTTTGCGGATCCGGAGGTCAAGGGCATCCTGACCGTCATCGGCGGCTTCAACAGCAACGAGCTGCTCCCCTATCTGGATTGGGACCTGATTGCCGCCAATCCGAAGATCCTGTGCGGATATTCCGACATTACGGCGCTGCAGAACGCGATCTTCGCCCACACCGGCCTGGTGACCTATTCCGGTCCGCACTGGTCCAGCTTCGGTATGCGGGACCACTTTGACCTAACGCAGCAGTGGTTCGAGGACGCGCTGGTGAACGGCTACCGGATGGAGCTTTCCCCCTCCCCGGAGTGGACCGACGATGCCTGGTTCCTGGACCAGGACAACCGCAGTCCCCGGCCGGGGACCGGATGGTGGCCCGTGCAGCAGGGCAGCGCCTCCGGCCGAATTATCGGAGGAAACCTGTGCACGCTGAACCTCCTGCAGGGGACCGCGCAGATGCCTCCGCTGGCCGGCGCCGTCCTCATGCTGGAGGACGATGCCTCCACCGATCCCATGACCTTTGCCCGTGACCTCACCTCCCTGCTCCAGCAGCCGGACGCGGAAGATATTCAGGGTCTGGTCATCGGCAGGTTCCAGGCGTCCAGCGGCATCACGCTGCCGCATCTGCAGGAGATCGCTGCCCAGCCTGCCCTGGCAGGCCTGCCGGTTCTGGCGAACGTGGATTTCGGGCACACCCAGCCGCAGCTGACCCTGCCGATCGGCGGGCGGGCGGATCTAACGGTGGACGCGTCCGGCGGCCGGCTGCGCCTCAGCGACCGTTAGAGCGCCTCGAGCTTATCCACGGCGGCCAGGACGTCCTCCACTGTGACCGCCAGCAGCGCAGGGTCCGGATCCGTGGCGAAGGTGTCTCCGCGGCGTCGGCTTCCGTCGGTCAGGGCGATGTGCGGACCCGGCGGCGGACCCCATTCACTGACCGGCGCCGGGCCGAACAGGACCACTGACGGCCGGGCATAGGCCGACGCCAGATGCGCCGCACCGGTATCGGCCGAGATCACCAGCCGGGATCGGGAAATCACGGCGGCGAACTCGTCCAGCCGGAGCTCACCGGCCACAACGCACTCCGCCCCAAGCCCGGCGGCGGCGGCGACGGCGAGCGCCCGCTGCCGCTCGGACCCGCTGCCCGTAAAGAGAATCGGGGAACCGGTGGCGGCGAGTTCACGGGCGACGTCGGCAAACCGGTCCGCGGGCCAGAGCCGGCTGCCGTAGGCCGCGCCCACATGGATCACTACCGTTTCCGGTGCGTTTTCCGCCGCCGGCGGCGGAGCCAACCGGTAATCCAGCGGATCCGCCGGGATGCCGTGCCAGGACAGCAGTCCTGCCCACCGCTCGCGTTCGTGGACGCCGTCCTTCCACGGCGGACCGTCCCATCCGGGTCCGGCGTGCCCGATCCGGCGACGGGGCTGCAGCGCCTCGATCCTGCTGCAGCTCTCCGGACCGCTGCCGTGCAGGTTCACGGCCACGTCGATTTGTCCGGGTTCGAGCGGAATGGGCACATCCAGGCCGTGCAGGGGAAGCAGGTCATCCACGGCGCCGGTGAGCGGCAGGATGGGACGCAGCCACTCCTGCGCGGCATACCGGATACGGTGCTCCGGATACTCCCGCCGCAGGGCCTTCAGCGCCGGAACTGCAACCAGCAGATCCCCCAGTTTCAAGGCTCGCAGCACCAGCAGTTCGGGACGCTCGGGCACCTCGGACATGGGCGCAGTTTCCTTCCGGTCGGGTCAACTCCTGCCAGAACGTCCACATCCTGCCAGAAGATTGTGCCGCGGGATACGCGTGGGGCGGCTGATCCGGTTGTCGAAGAAGTGGTCCCCGCGGTGTTTAGCTTCCCTTCCGGCGGGGAACAGATGCGGTATGGGATTTTTGCCGTCGCCGCCGCGTGCCGTCCTGTTTGACCGGGACGGCACGCTGATTTTTGACGTGCCCTACAACGCGGATCCGGCGCGCGTGCGGCCGGTGCCCGGCGCCGTCGAGGTGCTGGCCGGGCTGCGGCAAGCCGGCGTGGCCGTAGGGGTAATCACCAACCAGTCCGGCATCGGCCGCGGAATGCTGTCCGCCGAAGAAGTAGCGGGAGTGAACGACGCCGTCGAAGGCCTGCTGGGACCGTTCGATGTCTGGGAAATCTGCCCGCATGCACCGGGCGACGGCTGCGCCTGCCGCAAGCCGATGCCCGGCATGGTGCTGCGGGCCAGCCGCCGCCTGGGGCTCGATCCGGCAGAAGTCGCCGTCATCGGTGACATTGGTGCCGACGTCGGAGCCGCCGCGGCCGCCGGTGCACGCGGCGTGCTGGTGCCCACCGCCGCTACCCGTGCCGAGGAAACCGCCGCGGCTCCGCTCGTGGCGGGCGACCTGGCCGAGGCCGTGGAGTTGCTGTGGGGCAGCCGATGAGCCGCCGGGTGTTGGTGGCCCGGCTCGACGGCGCCGGGGACGTCCTGCTCGCGGGCCCTGCCGTCCGGGCGGTGGCGGCGGCACCGGAGGTGGAAACGGTGCTGCTGTGCGGTCCGCAGGGGGCGCCCGCCGGACGGCTGCTGCCCGGGGTCGCGCAGGTGCTGGAGTGGTCCTGTCCCTGGATCCTGAATCCTGCCCCGGAACCTTCCCGGGACCTGCTGGAGGCACTGCGGGTCATGGTGCGGTCCGTCCGGGCCGAGGAGGCGGTGATCCTGACGTCCTTCCACCAGTCCCCGCTGCCCCTGGCATTGCTGCTCCGCGAAGCCGGGGTACGCACTATTACGGGGGCGTCCTCGGATTACGCCGGTGCCTTACTGGCCCACCGGCTCAAACCCGGGGAGGACTTCCCCGAAGACCAGCCGGAGGTGGATCGTGCGCTGCGGATCGCTGCCGCCGCAGGTTTTCCGCTTCCCGCCGGCGACGACGGCCGGCTGCGGCTGGGACCCTTGCCCGACGTCTCCCACCTGGTGGGCACCGGACCCTACATCGCGGTGCATCCGGGTGCCGCCGTCCCGGCCCGGGCCTGGCCGGCGCTGCACCATGCCGCCGCCGTCGAACTGCTTACCGCCGCCGGCTTCCGCGTGGTGGTCACCGGCGGCCCCGGAGAGAAGGAGCTGACCGCCACCGTGGCGGCGGTAGCCGGCCTGGACCTGGGCGGACGCACGGATCTGGCCACGCTGGCGGCAGTCCTGGCCGGAGCGGACGCGGTGGTGGCCGGAAACACCGGGCCGGCCCATCTGGCGGCCGCGGCAGGCACTCCGGTGGTGAGCCTCTTCGCACCCGTGGTGCCCGCCATCCGGTGGGCGCCCTACGGGGTTCCGCTGGAACTGCTGGGGAACCAGCACGCTGCCTGCAGCGGAACCCGTGCCCGGATCTGCCCGGTGCCCGGGCATCCCTGCCTCTCCGGCGTTTCCCCAGAGCAGGTGGTGGAAGCGGTGCAGCGCCTGGTCACCGGCGTGCCGTCGCTGCAGACGCACCGTGAAATGAGGCACCGATGAGGATTCTGCTGTGGCACGTGCACGGCGGCTGGATGGAGGCCTTTGTCCGCGGCGCCCATGAGTACCTGCTGCCGGCTACTCCCGCACGGGATGGCTGGGGGCTGGGACGCGGCGGCCGGTCCTGGCCGGCAGCTGCCGTGGAAGTGGTGCCGGAAGATCTACGCACACAGCAGATCGACGTCGTCGTGCTGCAGCGTCCCGAAGAGATCGAAGCCTGCACCCGCCTGCTCGGCAGGCGGCCCGGCCGCGACATTCCGGCGGTGTACCTGGAACACAACACCCCGCGCGGCAACGTGCCCGAGACCCGGCATCCGCTGGCGGGCCGAACGGACATCCCGGTTGTGCACGTCACGCAGTTCAACCGCTTGATCTGGGACACCGGGAGGGCGCCGGTACGGGTGATCGAACACGGCATCCCCGACCCCGGCTACCGCTACACCGGGGAGCGCCCGCATCTTGGAGTGGTGGTGAACGAGCCGGTCCGCCGCAGCCGGGTGGCCGGCACCGATCTCCTGCCCGGATTTGCCCGGGCCGCACCGCTGGAAATCTTCGGGATGGGCACGGAACGGCTGCCCGGACTGCTGGGCGCAGACCGCCTGCTGGTCCGCGGCGACCTGCCCGTTGCCAGGCTGCACCGGGAACTGGCCGGCTGCCGGGCCTACCTGCACCCGATGCGCTGGACGTCGCTGGGCCTGTCCCTGCTTGAGGCTATGCATCTGGGACTGCCGGTCCTGGCCCTTGCAACCACTGAAGCGGTCCGGGCAATCCCGCCGGAGGCGGGGATGGCCAGCAACGATCCCGACGAGCTGGTCCGGGCGGCACGGATGTTCCTGGCCGAGCCCGAGCAGGCACGCGCCTGCGGCCGGGCCGCCCGTACGGCGGCATTGGCCCGGTACGGGTTGGAGCGGTTCCTCTCCGACTGGGACCGGCTCTTCGCGGACCTGCTGACCGAGACGGTTTCCGCCGCAACGTTTCTTCCGGCCGCGGGAACCGCACCGGCATCAACAGGAGGGGGACAACAGTGAGAATCTCAATGGTGTCCGAACATGCAAGTCCGCTGGCCGCACTGGGCGGGGTGGATGCCGGCGGCCAGAACGTGCATGTGGCCGCGCTGTCCGTGGCGCTGGCCGCCCGCGGCCACACCGTGCAGGTGTACACGCGGAGGGACGATCCCGGGCTCCCGGACCGGGTGCAGGTGCAGGACGGCCTGGAGGTAGTGCACCTGACCGCCGGTCCGGCCCTGCCGCTGCCCAAGGATGACCTGCTGCCGTACATGGGGCAGCTGGCCGGCGGCGTGCTGGCCGACTGGGGAACCGAACCGCCCGACGTCGTGCACTCGCACTTCTGGATGTCCGGGCTCGCCGCGCTGGAGGCGGCCCGGAGCGCCGGAGACGAGGGCGTGCCGGTGGTCCACACCTTCCACGCCCTGGGCACCGTGAAGAAACGGCATCAGGGTGCCGAGGACACGTCCCCGCCGGAACGGGCCTGGCTGGAACCCTCCGTGGGCCGGCGGGCGGACCGGGTGCTGGCCACCTGTTCGGACGAGGTCTTCGAACTCAAGGCCATCGGGGTGCCGGGCAGCCGGATCTCCATTGCGCCCTGCGGCGTGGATCTGTCCCTCTTCTCTTCCAGCGGGCCGGCGGAACCACGCGGACGGCGGCACCGGATTGCCGCCGTCGGGCGCCTGGTGCCGCGCAAGGGCGTGGACCTGGCCATCCGGGCCCTTGCACTGCTGCGGGACGAGGGCCTGGAAGATGTGGAGCTGCTGATTGTCGGCGGCTCCAGTGACAGTGCCGGACTGGAATCGGATCCGGAGGCCCGCCGGCTGCTGGCCCTCGCCCGGTCCCTGGATGTGGCGGACCGGGTGCTGCTCCGGGGCCAGGTCCCCCGCGAACAAATGCCCGCAGTACTGCGCAGCGCCGATGCCGTGGTGTGCGCGCCCTGGTATGAACCCTTCGGGATCGTGCCGCTGGAGGCGATGGCGTGCGGAGTGCCCGTTGTTGCCTCGGCAGTGGGCGGGCTGATCGACACCGTGGTCCACGGCAGAACCGGCCTGCATGTGCCGCCACGGGATCCGGCAGCCCTGGCCGCCGCGCTCAAGGAGCTGCTGCAGAACCCCCGCTACGCCCGGCGGCTCGGCGCAGCGGGCAAGCAGCGCGCCGCCGCCCGCTACTCCTGGGACCGGGTGGCACTGGAGACGGAGAAGGCCTATCAGCTGGCGCTGGGCGCCGCGGCGAGGCCCGGACGGCTGCAGCCGCTGGGAGGGAAGGCGCTGTGAGCATCGAATCACCGGTCACCGCGCCCGTCTCCGGGCCGGAGCAGGCAGTGCTGGACCACCTGGCCCAGGCGCAGCCCGCCCTGCTCTCCCTCCAACGGCAGGCCCGGCACCTGACGGAATGGGGCCTTGAGCTGGCGGCCCGCCTGTTGGCCGGGCACCGGCTGCTGACCGCCGGAAACGGGGGGTCCGCGGCCGAAGCCCAGCACCTGAGCGCGGAACTGGTGGGACGGTTCGACGGCGAGCGCCGCCCGTTTTCCGCGATTGCCCTGCATGCCGAAACCTCAGCCGTGACGGCCATCGCCAACGACTACGGCTTCGACCAGCTCTACGCCCGGCAGGTGCGGGGCCACGGCAGGCCCGGAGACGTCCTCATCCTCTTCTCCACCAGCGGCGCGAGCCCCAACCTGCTGGCCGCAGTGCAGGCCGCACACGCTGCCGGGCTGCGGACCTGGGCGTTGACCGGCCGGGCGCCGAATCCGCTCGCGGCGGCCTGTGAGGACTTCATTGCCATTGATGCACCGGCAGCAAATGCACAGGAGGCCCATCTGGTTGCCCTGCATGCCCTCTGCCGGTCCTTTGACGCCGAGATTGAACGGCTCACCGCTGCAGGAGGAACCGCGTGAAGACAATCGTAGTGGTGGGTGATGTCCTGCTGGACACGGACATTTCCGGCTCGGCCCAGCGCCTCTCCCCCGATGCGCCCGTGCCCGTGGTGGACGTGGACGACGTCGGACGCCGGGCCGGCGGAGCGGGCCTGGTGGCGCGCCTGCTGGAGCGGGACGGCCGGCAGGTCCATCTGGTGACGGTACTCTCCGACGACGACGCCTCCGGGCTGCTGCGGACCGCGCTGGCCGGCATCCCCCTGACCTCCGGCCCGTCCGACGCTCCCACCCCGGTAAAGACGCGGATCCGGGCCGGCACCCACGCCGTGGTCCGCTTCGACCAGGGCTGCTCCCCCGCCCCGGTCCCTGCGGTCACCGCGCAGATGCTGTCCGTGGTCGCGGCGGCCGATGCGGTGGTGGTTGCCGACTACGGCCGCGGGCTCACGGCCAACCCGGCCCTCCGGGACCTGCTGGGGACCTTGGCAGGGCGTATCCCCGTGGTCTGGGACCCGCACCCGGCCGGGGCCGATCCGGTGCCCGGGGTTGCGGCAGTGACGCCGAACCTGGCTGAGGCCCTGTCCGCTGCCGGGGAGGCACCGGGCGGGGTTCCGGCCGCACTTCGGGCGGCGGAAAAACTGCTGACCCGCTGGCAAAGCCAATCCGTGGTGCTCACCCTGGGGGCGCAGGGCGCGCTGGCCCTCCCCGCAGCGGGGTTGGCACAGATACTTCCGGCCCCGAAGGTTTCCGCCGAGGACGCGTGCGGTGCCGGAGACCGGTTTGCCGCTTCCCTCGCCGTGCGGCTGCTCGACGGCGACGGGCTGGAAACCGCCGCCGAAGGCGCGGTGCAGGCGGCGGCCTCTTTCCTGGCCGCCGGCGGGGTGGCCGGACTGGACGCGGAGGACCCCATCTTCGGCACCGAAACACCGGACGCGATGGCGACCGCGGCGCAGGTCCGGGCGCGCGGCGGAACCGTGGTGGCCACCGGCGGTTGCTTCGATCTGCTCCACGCCGGGCATGCCCGCACCCTGCTGGCGGCCCGGGGGCTGGGCGACTGCCTGATTGTCTGCCTGAACTCCGACGATTCCGTCCGGCGGCTCAAAGGAGAGCAGCGCCCGATTATCGGTGCCGGGGACCGGGCGGAACTGCTGCAGTCCCTGGAATGCGTGGACGGGGTCCTGGTCTTCGAAGAGGACACCCCGGCCGCCGTGCTGGAACGGCTGCGCCCGGACATCTGGGTCAAGGGCGGGGATTACCGCGAAGACCAACTTCCGGAGGCCGCGCTGATCCGTTCATGGGGCGGGGAAACGGTCACCGTCCCGTTCCATCCGGCCCGTTCCACCACGGCCCTGGCCTCCGCACTCGCGAAGGTCGGCTGAGCGGCCCCGGCCCCTGGCTCCACTGCCCCCTAATAACTCCGCTGAAAGGAATTCCCATGACCCTGTTCCCCGCGGCCCCCGCGCCGGCTTCACTGCCCGATCCTGTGCCCGGTCCTGTCCCGGTTCCGGACCCCCTCCTCCAAACGCGCCCCCTTCCCGCGGTGTTTACCGGCCGGGTGCTGGTCACCGGCGGCGCCTCCGGGCTGGGCGCCGCCGTCAGTGCCGCCGTGACCGCCGCCGGCGGGTCCGTGGTGGTGCTGGACCGGGATATCAGCGCCGTCACGGAGGCCAAGGCCGTGCAGGTGGACGTGGCGGACCGCGCCGGCGTGGAAGCGGCCGTCCGGGAGGCGGCGCAGATCCTGGGCGGACTCGATGCCGTGGTCACCGCCGCCGGTATTGACCGCTGCGGCCGGCTAGAAGACGTGGCGGCGGAGGAATGGGAGAAGGTCATCGGCGTGAACCTGCTGGGCACGGTCTCCGTGGTCCGCGCCGCCCTGCCGTATCTGGCCGCCTCCCACGGCCGGGTCATCACCGTGGCTTCCACGCTGGGGCTCAAGGCCGTCTCCGATGCGACGGCGTACTGCGCCTCCAAGTTCGGGGTGATCGGCTTCAGCCGCGCCCTGGCCGCCGAGACCCGCGGCCAGGTGGGTGTGACCACCATGATTCCCGGCGGCATGAAAACGCGGTTTTTCGAGGACCGCACCGAGCAGTACCGCCCGCAGGACGATTCACGGCTGAACGATCCGGAAAACGTGGCCGCGGCAATCCTCTTTGTGCTGGGCCAGCCCGTCGGCTGCGAAGTCCGCGAAATGCTGATCTGCCACGATCAGGAGGATTCCTGGCCCTGAGCCCGGCTCCGGTGCGTGCCGGTCACGCGGACGACGGCGGCGCCTTCCGTCCGCGGGTCCGCACGGCGACGCCGGCGCAGAGGATGACGGCCAGCCCGCCCAGGACGGTGGCCCAGGTCAGCTGCTCATGCAGGAGCAGGGCTGCCCAGCAGATGGTCAGCACCGGCTGGGCCAGCTGTACCTGGCTGACCTGGGCCATGGGGCCGATGCCCAGGCCGCGGTACCAGGCGAAGAAGCCCAGGAACATGCTCACCACACCCAGGTAGGCGAAGGCAGCCCATTCCCCCGGGCCGCCGGCAGGTGCCCTCCCGGCAAGGCTGAACAAAGTCAGGCCTGCCATCACCGGCGAGGCGAGCACCAGCGCCCAGGAAATGGTCTGCCAGGCACCCAGCTCCCGGGTCAGGATGCCGCCCTCGGCGTAGCCAACCGCTCCGGCGATCACCGCGGCGAACAACAGCAGGTCCGACGGGTGCAGCCCGGCCAGCCCGCCGCCCTGGAGGGCCGCGAACCCAACGGCGGCCGCTGCCCCGACGGCTGCCATAACCCAGAACCGGCGGGGCGGACGCTCATGCGTGCGCAGGACTGCCATAACGGCGGTGGCGGCGGGCAGGAGGGCGGTGACAACGGCGCCGTGGCTGGCCGGGGCGGTGGCGAGTGCGAAGGAGGTCAGCAGCGGGAAACCGGCTACCACGCCGCCGCCTACCAGGGTCAGGCGCGCCCATTGCGTGCCCCGGGGCAGCCGCTGCCGGGTCAGTGCAAGCGCGGCGGCAGCGAGCAGGGCGGCGACCACCGCCCGGCCTGATCCGACAAAAAGCGGCGCCATGCCGCCCGCCACGGCGAGTCGGGTGAAGGGAAGGGTAAAGGAGAAGGCGGTGACGCCGAGCAGGCCCCACCACAGGCCCTCGCGGCTGGGCGGTAGCACTGTTGGCACTCGGAGAGTAGCGCTATTATGTGGCTTCATGGCCGATAGTAGCAGTGCGAACCGGATCGTGGCAGACCTGCGCTCGTGGATCTCGGCGGCGGCTCCCGGGGCACAGTTGCCGTCCACCCGGGAGCTCGTGGCACGGCACGGAGCCAGCCCGGTCACGGTGCAGAAAGCGCTGCGGACCCTGGCATCCCTGGGCCTGGTGGAAGGCCGGCCCGGTGCAGGAACTTTCGTCCGCGCCCGCACCGTTGCCCGCGCTCACGACTACGGCTGGCAGACCGCCGCCCTCGGCGCTCCGCGCAGCCTGCCCACCCTCTCCACCGCCATGCGGTCCGTGGCGGATGACGTGATTGCGCTGCACTCCGGCTATCCGGACCCGGAGCTGCTGCCCGGACGCCTGGTCCGGGCAGCTTTCGCCCGCGCCGCCCGCACCGACGCCGCCCTCTCCCGCTCCCCCGCCGCCGGGCTGCCCGAACTGCGTGCCTGGTTTGCCGCCGAACTGGGCAGGGATGCCCCGCCGGGGGTGGCACCTCCGGCAGCCTCCGACGTCGTAATCCTCCCCGGCAGCCAGATCGGGCTCAGCGCCGCCTTCCGCGCCCTCGTGGGGTCCGGACGCCCGCTGCTGATGGAATCCCCCACCTATTGGGGCGCCATCCTGGCCGCCGCGCAGGCCGGGGTGCAGGTGGTCCCGGTGCCCAGCGGCGGTGACGGACCGGACCCGGAGGAGCTGGCCCGCGCCTTCGCTCAGACCGGCGCGCGGGCTTTCTACGCCCAGCCCGCTTTCGCCAACCCCACCGGTGCCTATTGGTCGCGGCAGCGGGCCGACCAGGTGCTGCAGACCGTACGGCGGCACGGGGCGTTTTTGATCGAAGATGACTGGGCACATGACTTCGGCATTGCCGCTGATCCCGCGCCCCTGGCCGCCCGCGATGACGGCGGGCACGTGGTGTACCTGCGCTCCCTCACCAAGAGCATTTCCCCGGCGGTGCGGGTGGCGGCCATCATTGCCCGCGGCCCTGCACGCGAACGGCTGCTGGCGGATTTCCAGGCATCCTCCGTGTATGTCAGCGGAATACTGCAGGCGGTGGCGCTCGACGTCGTCACCCAGCCCGCCTGGCGCACGCATCTGCGCCAGCTGCGGCCCCAGCTGGCAGGACGGCGGGACCTGCTGATTGATGCGCTCCGGGAGCACGCTCCGCTAGCCCAGGTGGAGGCGGTCCCCAAGGGCGGACTCAACCTGTGGGTGCGCCTGCCGGACAACACGGACCTCGCCGCCCTCACCCGGGACTGCGAAAGCGCCGGCGTGCGGGTGGCACCGGGGAACGAGTGGTTTCCGGCCGAGCAGGCCGGTGCCTATCTGCGGCTGAACTACTCCGGGCCGAATCCCGGTGCGTTCGGCGAGGGGGCGCGCATCTTGGGGCGGGTGCTGGAGCAGCACCGGCACGGCTGACCGCTAGTCCCGCGCCGCCGCCGCATTCAACAGCTCGAACGCCCTCAGTGCCTTGGCGACAACCGCCGAAGGCGTGTCTGCATCATCCTGGAATGCCCAGAACGCGAGGGCTTCCATGATCGCAGCCTGCACGGCCGAGGCCAGCGCCCTCGGTCGGAGTCCGTCCTCGGGTTCACCCAGTCGCCTGGAGATGATCTCTACCAGTTGACCGTGCCACAACTGGTACATCTCCGACTGGCTGGACTGCAGTTCGCGGATGGTCACGATCAGCCGCATGCGCTGGCGGCTGAGCACGGAATGTTCATCGGGCTCTCCGAACGCCGCCGTGACGGCGGCGATGATGAGGTCGATGAGGGGAAGGTCCTCTCCCGCTTGATCGAACCCCTGCTTCAACGCCTCAAAAGCAGAGTCAACGGCTCCCCAGACAATGTCCGCCTTGGCAGGAAAGTATCGATGCAGGGTACGGACGCTTACTCCTACCTCCGCCGCGATGTCTCCAACGGTGACGTTTTCGTAGCCCTGCCGGACGACGACGTCGAATGCCCGTGCACGCAATTCAACGTCTTCCAGAAGCGGGGGCCGTCCCGGTGCCCGTCTGCTCGAACTCATGGCTCAACCGTAGCCCTTGTCCCGTTCTGCGAGTTATGGCAGACTCTGCCGGAATTGAGGTACCGACAAGGAGGTCGTTATGCCCGAAGTGCAGCAGTTCGATGTGATCGTAGTGGGGTACGGAGACGCAGGTGCGGCAGCAGCCATTGAGGCAGCCGACAACGGAGCACGGGTGTTGGTGTTGGACCGGTCTTACGGCGGCGGAGCGAGCGCCCTTTCCGGAGGCGTCGTTTATGCAGGTGGCGGCACCCGGCAGCAACGCGAGGCCGGCTACGAAGACACCGTCGAGAACCTCTACAACTACCTGCGGCAGGAGGCGGGCAACAGTGTTGACGACTCAACGCTTCGCCGCTTCTGCGCCCAGAGCCCGGAGACAATCACCTGGCTGGAGCAGCAGGGAGTGGTCTTCGGAAGCAGTGTTCCGTCCTACAAGACGTCGTACCCCACCGATCAGCACTACCTGTATTTTTCCGGCAACGAGAAGGCCTATCCGTACAACCTCACTGCCGAACCCGCGCCGCGTGGACACCGCGCCGTTGCCAAGGGGCTGGCTTCAGGCAAGGTGCTGTGGTCAGCCCTCGCTGCCGCCGCCCGTCGGAAGGGGGTGGTGTTCGTTCCACTGGCCCAAGTGAGTGACCTGATCGTCGAGGACGGAGGCGTGGTGGGGGTGCGGTACCGCGTACTCGGGCAGGACCATGCCAATGCGGCGGAACACGCACGGCTGACCCGCCTCACGGGGAAGCTGGGCAACTGGGCTCCCGGTCTGGTGAAAGGACCGGTGGCGAAGATCAAGAGCCTGTGGGAAAACGGCGCCGAAGAGAAGGAAGCCCGCGCGACAGCAGTGGTTCTGGCTGCTGGAGGCTTCATCTACAACCAGGAATGGGTCCAGCGTTACGCCCCGGAATTTACCGGGATTTCCCCGCTGGGAACACCGGCGGATGATGGGTCGGGAATCCGGCTCGGCATGGATGCGGGCGGAGCCACGGCCAAGATGGGCAACGTGACGGCCTGGCGGTTCCTCTCCCCGCCGAGCGCCTTCATAGAAGGAGTTACCGTGGGGCTGAACGGCCGCCGGATCAAGAACGAGGATCTCTACGGGGCCACCCACGGCAACGTGCTGATGCGGGAGTTCGGCGGCAAGGGCTGGGCCGTCTATGACTCGGTGAGTTGGAAGAAAGCGCGCGGCCAGGTCCGGTCCCAGACCCAGATTTTCCAAAAGCTACAGGTCGCCTTCCTTCTGACCGTGGGCCACAAGAAAGCGGATACCCTCGCGGAGCTGGCGATGAAAATCGGTGTTGATGCCTCGGGTCTGCAGCAAACCGTTGAGGCCTACAACCATGGTATTGCCAGCGGCGCCGGCGATCCCGCCCATAAAGCTCCTGAACTATCCGTTCCCGTAGGCAAGGCTCCCTTCTATGCCTACGACATTTCCGTTGATGCCTCGCCGTTCTATCCGATTCCGGGCCTCACGCTGGGCGGACTGGTGGTGGACGGGGAGTCCGGGCTGGTGAAACGGCAGGACGGGACGCTTATCCCTGGCCTCTATGCCGCTGGCCGCAATGCTGTCGGCGTCTGTTCCAACAGTTACGTCAGCGGACTATCCCTCGCAGACTGCATTTTCAGCGGCCGCCGTGCCGGACAGCACGCTGCCGCCCGACTAAAAGCCGGACTGGCAGAAGACGCGGCTTCCGGACGGGAAGACCTGCAAGGAGGCCGGATCCTCACGGACGCGACAGATGAATCGATGGCCTAGTCTGCCGGTTGGCGGGGCACGGCGACGAGGAACCCGCCACTGTCGTCGGCCCCGTCCGTTTCACCGGCCTCCCAGCGCAGCAGGTCCCCGGGCTGGCAGTCCAGTACCTCGCAAAGGGCAGCCAGAGTGGTGAACCGCACCGCCTTGGCACGGCCGTTCTTCAGCACGGCAAGGTTCGCCGGGGTGATGCCGATCCGCTCGGCCAGCACGCCAACCGGCATCTTGCGCTTCGCCAGCATCACGTCGATGTCCACAATGATCGGCATCAGATCACCCCGCCGAGTTCGGCGCGCAGGCGGCTGGCTTCGGCCGCGGTGTCGACGGCGGAGGCCAGAAGCGCCCGCATCACCAGCACCAGCAGGGCACCGGCCGCAACGGTCACCCCCATGCCGCCAATCAGCAGGACAATGCCGGGAGCCACCCCTTCCCCCGGTGCCAGCACTGCCCCCAGCGCAAAGAGCAGCAGGGCTGCCACCGAGAGCGCACCAATCACCACATCCACGTAACGGAAAGCCGCAGAGGAAAACACGGTCTCCCGCCGGACCATGGTCAGCAGGCGCCAGACGCAGACCAGGCAGACCTGGAAGGCGAGGACCCCCAGCACCACAATCACCAGGACCGGCACACGGACGGCTTCGGCGCCCGCCTCGGCCAGGTCAATGCCGAACAGCGGCACCAGTACGGCCTGCACAAACAGGGTGCCGAGGAACACCAGCACCAGCACTATCCGCAATGCCAGGATGGTTGCTTTTCCCATCAGGCTCTCCCTACCGGACCACTTCGATTGAAGGACAATCAATACTTATCGACAATCGAGAGGTCCGGCAAGGGGTTCCGGCAAACTAGGGCGCCGAATCCACCACGGAGGCGGTGATTGCGGTCCAAGCAGTCACGGTGCCCGCCGGGACCCCTTTGTCCTCCCTGAGCTGCACCTCCCGCTCGCCGATCACGTGGCCGGACGCCGGGTCGATGATGATTTCCATCCTGGCCCGGTAATTGCTGCTTTTCATTCCCAGGGAGACTCCGGTCCGCCCGTCCAACGTGGCCTCGCGGTCCACCACGGACACTCCCGGAATCAGCGCAATGGCCTGGTAGATCACAGCACGCAGGTCCGCAGGAACGGCTCCCGTACGCAGGATATTCGCGAAGGCCATGAAGGCTTCGGCCTCCGTGTTCCAGTGGTTGCCCTCTGTTTGTGCATAGATCATCTTCAACAATTCGTCCGGGTCGCGGGGGGCGCTTTTAATCACCTCGTTCAGCGACATATCGTTGAGGACATACCAGTCGGAGCCGCCCCATTGCCCGCCGGGTGCACGCAGCACTTCGCCTTCCATCGGCATTCCGAAGGCCCGCCTTTCCGCCGCCATCCTCTCGGACGCCTGCCGCGAACCTTCGCCGAAGAATTGCACCGGTGCGCTGGGCTCCGAGGCCCAGACCCATTCCCCGGTCCTATCGGCCGGCACATACATCTGCCGGTCCATACTGGCTAGCCACCGGTGAGTAGCGTCATTTGCGGGCCCGCGCTCGAACATCATTATCACGCCGGTGGTTTCGATCTTCAGGTACTGGCCTGGCTGGACTACGGGATCAGACATGTTGATCGCGGCTGTCGCCGCAGCGTTGAGGACCAAGGCCGCCTCCGCCGTCGCACCCGCGCGTTCATTGGCTCCGACAACGTCCACCGCCACGAGCGTTGCAACGAGCGCCGCAGCCGCGGCGGAGGCCAACAGAGTGCGGCGCCAGGGCCGCCGGGCGTGCACCGGGCCCGCCGCGCGACGGGAGGATTCCTCTTCCGCGGCCTTTTGCATCAGTTTCTCCCGCCCGGCGGCCAGGACGGCCGGGAGTACCGTTCCGGTGCTGTTACGCGTTGTGCGGAGCAGGTGCAGTTCGTCCATGATCACTGTCCATATCGTCGAAAAGGGCAAAGCCGAGGTCGGCCCGGAGCTTGCGCCGGGCACGGTTGATGCGGGAGCGGACGGTGCCGATAGGCACGCCGGTGGCGGTGGCGATTCCGTCGTAGGTCAGGTCCGCCCACGCGTAGAGGAGGATGGCTTCCCGCTCGATCGGTGCCAGCGCATGCAGGGCCGCACCGATCCGGGACCGGTCGCCGTCGGCATCCACTTTCGCGTCCACCGCATCGAGCCCGTCCGCGGAGTGTCCGCGGCCGCCGTTTCGGGCCAGGGCACGCAGCATGCGCGCTTCGGCGCGATGGTGCCGGCGCAGCAAATTGGTGGCGATGCCGAAGAGCCAGGGCCGCACGGCTTCGGCCGGCCCGTCAAAGCCGGCCCGGCCTTCGAAGGCGACCAGGAAGGTTTCCGCCATCACGTCTTCGGCAGCAAAGTCACCGGCACGGCGGGCCGCGTACCGGTAGATGTCCGGCGCGTGCCGGTCATAGAGTTCCCCGAATGTGGCGGGGGCGCTCCGCGACCGCTCCACAATCTCTTTGTCTGTGTTCACACCCTGTAATGCCCGCTCACCGCAAATGGTTCACGGTTCCCCCGATTTTCTTTTCGTCTTTCCCCTGTTTCAGCAACCTGCACATTAAACGACGACGGCGCCGCCCGGACTCACAGGGAGTCCGGCGCGGCGCCGTCGTGCGTTGTTGCTTGTTAGAGCTTGGAAGCAACCAGTCCGGTCAGGTCGACCAGGCGGTTGGAGTAGCCCCACTCGTTGTCGTACCAGCCGACGATCTTGACCTGGTTGCCCATGACGCGGGTCAGGCCGGAGTCGAAGATGCAGGAGGACGGATCGCCCACGATGTCCGAGGAAACGATCTCGTCCTCGGTGTAGGTGAGGATGCCGGCCCAGCGCGGATCCTGTGCAGCCTTGGCGTAGGCGGCGTTGATCTCCTCGACCGTGGCTTCCTTTTCCAGCGTGACGGTCAGGTCGGTGACGGAACCGGTGGGGACGGGAACGCGGATGGCGAAACCGTCCAGCTTGCCCTTCAGTTCCGGCAGGACCAGGCCGATGGCCTTGGCGGCACCGGTGGAGGTGGGAACCATGTTCAGGGCTGCGGCGCGGGCGCGGCGCAGGTCCTTGTGCGGGCCGTCCTGCAGGTTCTGGTCTGCCGTGTAGGCGTGCACGGTGGTCATGAGGCCCTTTTCGATGCCGAAGGCGTCGTTCAGGACCTTGGCCAGCGGGCCCAGGCAGTTGGTGGTGCAGGAAGCGTTCGAGATGACGTCGTGCTTCTCGGCGTCGTAGTCGCCGTCATTCACGCCCATGACCACGGTGAACGCGTCACCCTTGGCCGGTGCGGAAACCAGGACCTTCTTGGCGCCGGCGGAGATGTGCTTGCGTGCATCCTCGGCGTTGGTGAAGAAGCCGGTGGATTCGATGACGATGTCCACGTTGAGGTCGGCCCAGGGCAGGTTGCTGGGATCGCGCTCAGCGAAGACCTTGATGGTGTGGCCGCCGACCACGAGGTTTCCGTCTTCGACGGTGACCTTCTCGGCCAGGCGTCCGGCTACCGAATCGTACTTGAGCAGGTGGGCCAGCTGCGCGGGGTCGCCAAGGTCGTTGACTGCGACAACCTCGAACCCTTCGCCGTGCTGCAGGGCTGCCCGCAGGTAATTGCGGCCAATCCGACCAAAACCGTTGATTCCGACGCGTACCGTCACTGGTGCCTCCTTGATGCTGAAACTAAATTTAGGAACTAAATTTATTGTCTCCTATAATTATGCTGTTATTACCGCCACACGTCAAAGGGCACTTCCATGGACGCCTCAGCAAACACTCCGCAGCTACTGCGCCGCACCAACCTGCGCGCGGTGCTGGAGGTGCTCCGTGCTGCCCCCTCCGTCACGGGCACCGACCTGATCAACGCCACCGGCCTGACCCGCGCCACCGTCATTGCCGTGTGTGATGACCTGATTGCCCGGGGCTGGGCCCGGGAAACGGAGTCCCCGCGCATCGACCGGCAAAAAGGCCGGCCCGCCCGCCGGTTCGAATTCAACGAAAGTGCCGGCTATGTCCTGGGGCTCGACGTCGGCATCGCCACCGTCCGGGTACTGGTCGCCGACCTCGCGGGCGCCGTCGTCGGCGAATCGGAGGCACGGTTCCCGCGTCACGGCGGCGAACCGGAACAACGACGGCGCGTGGTCACCGAGGCCGTCGATGCCGCCCTGCAGGACGCAGGGATTTCCCCGTCGGCCGTGCTGTGCGCGGGGATGGGCATCGCCGCGCAGGTCACCGGCGCCGGCGACGTCGCCCCGGGGCAGGAGGTGGCGCCGATGTTCGATCTCGGACTGAGCACCATCTTCAGCGATTCCCGCGGCTGGCCGCTGCTCGTGGAAAACGATGCCAAGCTGGCAGCCCTCGCCGAACGCTGGCGCGGGGTCGGCGCGGGCGAAAACGACCTGGCGGTGATCCTGGCCGGCGAGCGCCTCGGCAGCGGCATCATCGAGTCCGGCCGCCTGCTGCACGGTGCGACCGGCGGCACCGGCGCCATGGGTGCGCTGGACCTGGTGGAAGGCGTAGGCAACGAGGACGGCATTGCCAAGCTTGCCCGCCTTTGGGGCAGTGCCGCACTGAAGGAAGGGCACAACGGCCGCATCCGCGAACTCGTGGGACCGGATACCAACCGCGCCTCGGCCCGGCTGGTGTTCGAAGCGGCCGAGGCCGGAGACCCGGTGGCCGAAGAAATCCTGGACCGGATTGCCCGCCGGATGGCCCGGGTACTGGCACTGGTGTCCTCGTTCTTCGATCCTCGGCTGATCGTGATCGGCGGCGCGGTGGCGGCGTCGGCCACTGCCCTGCTGCCCGCCATGACGCGTGAGCTGAACGGGTACGTGGTGAAACCGCCCCGGGTCGCCGTTTCGAACCTGGGCACCATGCTGGTGCCCACCGGTGCGGTGCGCCTGGCCCTGGACTACGTGGAAACCCACCTCCTGGACCTGGTGCCCGAGCCGCGCCGGGAGTAGGGCCGGGAGGCTACCGCAGTTCCTGGATCCGCAGCTGATTGCCCGCCGGGTCCCGCAGCGCGCAGTCCCTCGCTCCCCAGTCCTGCTCCATGGGCTCCTGGACCACCTCCGCTCCGCCGGCGACGGCGCGCTCGAATGCCGCGTCCAGATCGGCAGTTGCCAGCATCATCCCGGCATAGGTGCCCTTGGCCATCATTTCCTCGATGGTCCTGCGCTCGGCGTCAGTGATGCCGGGGTCCGCTGCGGGCGGTTCCAGCACAATGGAAGTTCCCGGCTGGTCCGGCGGCCCCACCGTGATCCACCGCATGTCGCCGTAGCCGACATCGTTGCGGACCTCGAAGCCCAGCACGTCGCGGTAGAACGCCAGCGAAGCATCGGGATCGGTCTGGGGAAGAAATACCGCATTGATGGAGATGCCCATCGGGCTCACCCTCTCTGGGACGGCGAAAACCGCCCTTTCCTGATCGGTCGTTGCACGGTGCGCCTCACGCACGATTCCTGATCGGTTTGTCCGCCGGCCCTTTTTGCCATGGTTCCACTTCAGGGCGCGGCAGGATACCGAAAACCGCGCGATGAACTTCAAGAACACGAGCGAACCGGTCGCTCGACACACAAAAAGGGCCGGGTGCCGCTGCACCCGGCCCTTTGACTGCGGAAACTACGCGGGGGCCGATCCGTCCCCGCTTTGGTTCTCCGCGTCCGCATCCGGTCCGCCGTCGTGGTGGCCGCCGTCATGGTGCCGGCCGTGGTGGCGGCCGTGGTCGTCGTACCGGCCTTCACCCTCCTCGGCGTCCGGGTCCTTCTGCTCGGGACCTTGGCCGTCCGGACCCTGTTCCGCCTCGCCGTCGGCGTCCCGGCGTTCCTCGTCCCGGGTGTCCTGCTCGTCCTGCTCGTCCTGCTTGTCCTGGGTGTCCTGCTCGTCGAAGAAGTCCCGGCTCTCGTTGTCCCCGGCATCCTGTTCCTGGGCGGTGGAGCCGACCTGCTCAAACTCCGGGTTCTCCGCTACGGCGGTACCCGCAAAAAAACTGGCAACCAGCAGGCCCACACCGGCAAGGGCACCGCCGCCCCAGACGATGACTTTCCGAGCTCCGCTGCCTATACCCATGGTGCTGTTTCACCTCCGAATAAGTGGTTTGCTGACGGTTACCATCCTCGAACTTGTTGCTTTGAGAATTCTCAAAAGCAGCTGAGGGCCAGCGGCACGCGCACCAGGGAGATGCCGGCGGCGGGATTCAGCCCGTTGATATCCGGCCCCTCGCCAGCATTCCAGTCAGGCCTCGGTCATCTTCGACCGCGCCGGGCGCCCAACGCCTTCGCCGTCGTCCGCATCAACAATCATTGACTTTATCAATAGATTGCTGTTCCAATGGTTTTTGATGTGAACTAGCTCACGACAAAGGAGTCATGGTGAATCTGGGAATTGGTTCCTGGCCGGCACGGCGGGCAAAGGTACGCCCGCATGATCCGGCGATCGTGTTCGAGGGTCGCGAGTGGAGCTACGCGGACGTGGACCGCCGCGTCCGCCAGCTGGCCAATGCCCTGCTCAACGCCGGGATCCGCCGCGGAGACCGCGTGGCCTACGTCGGCTTCAACCATCCGGCCCTGTTGGAAACCTTCTTTGCCGCCGGCCTGATCGGCGCCGCCTGCGTCCTGGTCAATCCGCGCCTGCGGCAGGCCGAGGTGGACTACATCCTGCGCGACTGCGGCGCCAGGGCCGTGGTCTACACCGATGAGCAGCGGGAGAACATTGAACAGCTCGCCGCGGAGCTCGACGTCGACCGGTGGCTGAGCGTGGACGGCGGCGGGCCGGGAACCGGGTTCGAAGACTTCCTCTCCGCCGGCAGCGAGGATCCGGTGCCGGACGGCGTCGAGATGGAGGATCTCGCCCTGATTATGTACACCTCCGGCACCACCGGCCGGCCGAAGGGCGCGATGCTTTCGCACCAGAATCTGTTCTACCAGTACGTAAACGCGCTGATCGGCGTCGATCTGCGGCAGGACGAGGTGCACCTGGCCGTGGCGCCGCTGTTCCATATTGCCGGGTTGAACATGATGACCCTGCCCGCCTTCACCCTGGGCGGCCGGATCATCATCCACCGCTCCTTCAAGCCGGACGCCGTACTGCGCGAAATCGCCGCTTCCCGAGTCACCTCCTCCTTCATGGTTCCGGCCATGCTCGATGCACTCAGCGAGCACCCCGGGTTTGCCGATGCGGATTTGTCCTCGGTTCGTGGATTCATGGTGGGAGGATCACCGGTCCCCGAACGGATGATCCGCACCTGGGCGGGCAAGGGGGCGGCCATCATGCAGGGCTTCGGCATGACGGAGACCGGTCCCGGGGTGTGCATGCTCGAGGCACGTGACGGCGTTACGAAAGCCGGCTCAGCGGGCCGTTCGCATTTCTTCACGGAGCATCAGGTGGTGGATTTCGACGGCAAGCCCGTGCCGCCGGGTGCGCCCGGAGAAGTGATCGTCCGGGGCCCCAACGTGATGTCCGGTTACTGGAACAAGCCGGAAGAAACCGCCAAGGCACTTGCTGACGGTTGGTATCACTCCGGTGACATCGCCGTCGTGGACGAAGACGGATACATGTACATCAAGGACCGGATCAAGGACATGTACATTTCCGGCGGCGAGAACGTTTATCCCGCCGAGGTGGAAAACGCGCTGCTGAACATCCCCGGCGTCCGGGATGCAGCGGTCATCGGCATCCCCGACTCGAAGTGGGGCGAAACCGGATTGGCCTTCATTGTCCTGGCCGACGGCGACTCCCGCACCAGCGAGGACCTCCGCGCCCAGCTGGGCCAGCGGCTGGCCACCTACAAGCTGCCGCGCCGGATCAACGTCGTTACCGAGCTTCCCCGCACCGCGACCGGCAAGATCCAAAAGCACGTCCTGCGTGCCGGTGCCTGAGCAGGGCACCGGCCCGCAACCCCGCTATCCATCACTCCCCTTCGAAGGAAACCATGTCATCCGCTCCTGACGCTCCGGCCGCCCCGGCGCTGCGCACCGGAAAGAACGAGGCCCGCCGGGTCATTCTCTCCAGCTACCTCGGCTCGACCATCGAGTTCTACGACTTCCTGCTTTACGCCTCCGCCTCGGCACTGGTGTTTCCGCATGTCTTCTTCACCAACCTGGATCCGCTGGCCGGCACCATCGCCTCCTACGGCACCTTCGCCGCCGGCTATCTTGCCCGGCCGCTGGGCGGTGCCGTGTTCGGGCACTTCGGTGACCGGCTGGGCCGCAAGAAGATGCTTATTCTGTCGATGCTCATCATGGGCATCGCCTCCACCCTGATCGGCCTGATCCCCAGCGCCAACACCATTGGTTCCTGGGGCGCCGTGATCCTGATCCTGCTGCGCGTCTGCCAGGGCATTGCCGTAGGCGGCGAATGGGGCGGAGCCGCCCTCATGGCACTGGAGCACTCAGCGAAGGGGAAACGCGGATTCGCCGCCTCCTTCACCAATGCCGGAGCCCCCACCGGTGCGGCCCTCGGCACGTTCATCCTGGGCCTCTTCGCCTCCATGCCGGAGGACCAGTTCCTGTCCTGGGGCTGGCGGGTTCCGTTCCTGCTCTCGGCGCTGCTCCTTGTGGTGGGACTCTTTGTACGTTCCCGCGTTTCCGAAAGCCCCATTTTCAAGGCAGCCGTGGAAAAGGAAGCAGCCGATCAGGGCTACGCCAAGCCCAAGCTGCCGATCCTGCAGGTGCTGCGCCGGCCGCGTGCGTTGATCTTCACCATGCTCGGCGGAGCCTCGGGCTTTGCCCTGCAGGTATTCCTGGCCACCTTCGCCGTGAGCTACGCCGTCGAACACGGAGCCGAGCGCCAGTCGGTCCTCTACGTCTTCGCCGCCGCTTCCATCCTCAGCGTCGCGTTCGTGGTGGGTATGGGCCGGCTCTCCGACCGGCTGGGCCGCCGTCCGGTCATGGTCGCCGGCCTGGTGCTGTTCATCGCCATGATCTTCCCGATGTTCTCCTGGCTGTCGACGGGCAACGTCTGGCTGATCTTCGCCGTCTTTATGCTGGGCTTACTCTTCCATGCCGCCATTTACGGACCGCTGGCCGCGTTCATCTCCGAACAGTTCGGCACCACCGCCCGGTACACCGGTGCGTCCCTGGGCTACCAGTTCGCCACCCTGCTCGGTGCCGGCTTCACACCCGGCATCCTGTCCTCGATCTATGCCTCCAGCGGCCGGGACACCGGGCCCGTGGTCTGGTACCTGGCCGGAATGGCACTGATCAGTGCCATCTTCATCCTGCTGACCCGCGAATCCAAGGACTATGACCTGGAGACGCACGAGCACTGACCCCGCCTCAAAACGGTGCCGCATCCTCCGCTGCTAGAGGATGCGGCACTACGGCGTCCAGCTCCCCGCTTCAGGGGTCCGCCCCGGAAGCGGGATGACACTCCCCGGCCCAGCCCGCGGCAGCTAGAAAGCGACCTGCTGCAGCAGCCGGCGGAGTTCGTCCTGTTCGGCGGCGGAGAGCTGCGCCATGGAGGCCGCTGTGGCTCCGACCACTGCCTCCCTGGCCCGCGCATACAGCTCGTCTCCGTCCTTGGTGGGCGCAATGACCTTTGAGCGGCGGTCCCGGGGGTCGGTCTGGCGTTCGACGGCGCCGCGGCTCTCCAGCTCGTCGATGATGGCCACGATCTGGCTGGGATCCAGCACCAGGAACTGGCTCAGCTCCCGCTGTGTTGGCGCCGCTCCGCTGCAGGCCAGGGACAGCACGGAGTAGTGGCGCACCTTCAGGCCGAGGTCGGCCAGCCGGCGGTTGGCCTCGGCCGAGCCCATGGACGCGGCGCGGGCCATCAGGAAGACGGGTTCGGCACCGAGATCGGTAGCGGCGAAGCGGGCGGCAACGCCGTCAGGGAAGGTGCTCATGGAGTGTTTGATCCTTCGGCAGGGGCACGGTCAGAACCCCATCCTAGGAGATAGTCGCTTCTCCCAATAAGTGAGGATATTAACTGTTGACTTTTTCAATGATATGCCGTGGAATGGGAACACCGCCGCAACGTGGCCGCAGTCACATGCGGCCGGCCTGAGCAAAGGAGCTTCGCATGACCACTGAATCCACTGGTGCACTCGCCGGAAAGGTCGCCGTTGTCACCGGCTCCGGCCAGGGCCTCGGGCTGGCCTACGCCGCCGAACTCGCCCGCCAGGGCGCCGCCGTCGTTATCAATGACGTGGTCCAGGAAACAGCAGACCGCGCCGTCGAAATGATTACTTCCGCCGGAGGCCGGGCCGTCGCCGTCGTCGCCCCGGTAGGCACCACGGAGGCCGCCGTAGCCCTGGTGGAAGGCGCCGTGTCCGCCTTCGGTCGCCTGGACATCCTGGTCACCAACGCGGGTGTGCTGCGGGACAAGTCGCTGCTGAAGATGACGGACGAGGATTTTGACCTCGTGATCCAGGTGCATCTGCGCGGAACGTTCACCTGCGCCCGCGAGGCCTACCGGTATTTCAAGGAAAACAACGTGGCCGGCCGGATCATCACCATCGGCTCCCCCACTGGCCAGTACGGCAACTTCGGGCAGACCAACTACGCCGCCGCCAAGGCCGGCATTGTCGGCATGGTCCGCACCTGGGCGCTGGAAATGCGCAAGGCCGGCGTCACCGCCAACGCCGTCATTCCCGTGGCCGCCACCGCCATGACCGAGACTGTCCCCTACTTCCGCGCCGCCGTCGAGGCTGACCGCCGCGGCGAACCGATGCCGGACTTCTTCCGCAAGGACCTGGGTTTCGGCACCTCCGCCGACGTCGCCGGGCTGGTTGCGTACCTGGCCTCCGACGACGCGGCGGGGATCACCGGGCAGGTCATCGGTGCCGGCGGCGACCGGCTGCAGATCTTCTCCCACCCCGTACCCGTGGTCACCGAATACCGTGAGGGCGGTTGGACGTTTGAGGCCCTGCGCGAGCAGTTCCCGGCACTCCTGGAGGGGAACCTGCAGCCGGTCGGCGAGAAGATGCCTCCGCTGCCTGAAGAGCTCGAACCGCAGGCCCGGTAGGGACGGAGACCGATATGCGCTACGAATACGGCTTGGACCTCGCGTCCCTGGACGCCATCGACATGCACGTGCACATCGAGTGCTCCGACCACGGCCACGCGTCGCTGCCGGCAGCCCTCACCGAGGCGTCGGCCAAGTACTTCAAATCGGAGGACCGCAGCCCCTCCCTGGACACCATCGCCGAGCGGTACCGCGAATGGCGGATGGCCGCCGTCGTTTTCACCGTGGATGCCACCACCGCGCTGGGCCATGAACCGAACTCCATCGAGGAGATAGCCGAGGGCGCGGCACGCAACAACGACGTACTGATCCCCTTCGGTTCAGTGGATCCGCTGCAGGGCAGCCGTGCCGTGGACCGGGCGCGGATGCTGGTGGAGGACTACGGGGTCAAGGGCTTCAAGTTCCACCCTTCGCTGCAGGGCTTCGATCCTTCGGACCAGCAGTTCTATCCGATCTACGAGGCGATCTCCGCCCTGGGCGTCCCGGCCCTGTTCCACACCGGGCAGAACGGCATGGGGGCCGGGCTTCCCGGGGGCTACGGCATCAAGCTTGCGTATTCGAACCCGATGCTGCTCGACGCCGTCGCCGCGGATTTCCCGGAGCTGCAGGTCATCATGGCCCACCCCTCCGTGCCGTGGCAGGACGAGGCCAACTCCATTGCCACCCACAAGGCCAACGTCTGGATCGATCTGTCCGGCTGGTCGCCGAAGTACTTCCCGGAGTCCCTGGTCCGGGCTTCGAACTCGATGCTGGCCGACAAGGTCCTGTTCGGCACCGACTATCCGCTGATCTCCCCGCAGAAGTGGCTGGGTGCCTTTGAGCAGCAGAGTTTCAAGGATGAAGTACGCCCGAAGATCCTGAAGGACAACGCGGTGCGCCTGCTCGGGCTGGATACCGCGGCCGGTGCTGCCGCCGGCGCCGCCAGCGCAGGGGAAAGCGCATGACCGGGCTGCTGACCGAGCCGCGCCTGTACCCGGACTGCGATCCGTTCAACGTCGAGGGGCGGCTGACCGAGGCGGAGAAGGCTCCGCTGCGGCGCCTGCGCCGGGTACTCGAGGACTCAGCCCGGCCGCTGCTGGCGGAATACTGGGAGGCCGGGGAGTTTCCGTACCAATTGGACGGCCCGCTGCGGGAGCTGAACCTGATGGTGCCGGAGGAACTCACCGCGGACGGCGCCGAACCCCGCGCGCTCTACCACGGCTTCCGGATCTTCGAACTGGCCCGCACCGACGCCTCGCTTGCCACCTACTACACCGCGCAGGCCGGGCTGTTCCGCACCGCGTGCCGGGTAGGCGGAACGCCGGAGCAGTTCGCCCAGTGGGATCCATTGATCACCTCCTTTGAGATGACCGGCGTGTTCTGCCTGACCGAGCCCGAGCACGGTTCGGACATTGCCGGCGGGTTGGCGACGTCGGCACGCCGCGACGGCGAGGAGTGGATCCTGGACGGCGCCAAGCGGTGGATCGGCGGGGCGTTCACCGCCGATTACCTGGCCGTCTTCGCCCGGGACAGCGCCGACGGACAGGTCAAGGGGTTCCTCGTGGACCGCGAAGCAGCCGGGGTGCGGCTCGAAAAGATCCGCGGCAAAACGTCTCTGCGGATGATGCAGAATGCCGATATTTACCTCGACGGTGTCCGTGTTCCTGAATCCCGGCGGCTCGGCAATGTGAACTCCTTTAAGGACGTCGCGGCGATGCTGCGGGCCATGCGGTCCGACGTGGCCTGGATTGCCACCGGCATCCAGGCCGGAGCATACGAAGCTGCCCTGCGGTACGTGCGCAGCCGCGAACAGTTCGGCCGGTCGCTGGGCAGCTTCCAGCTGGTCCAGGAAAAACTTGCCCGCATGCTGGGCAACGTCACCGCGTCCCTGAATCTGGTGGCAGGCCTCGCGGAGCGCCAGCAGGAAGGGATTTTCCGGGATGAGGATTCCGCCCTGGCGAAGATGTGGATCAGCCTGCACATGCGTGAAACCGTTGCCCTGGCCCGCGAAGTGGTCGGCGGCAACGGGATCACCCTGGCCACCGACGTCGCCCGTTTCCACGCCGACGCCGAGGCCGTCTATTCCTACGAGGGAACCCACGAAATCAATGCGCTGGTCGTAGGCCGCGCAGTCACCGGCAAGAGCGCCTTCGCCTGACACGCTCCGCCGTATCCGTCCAGCAACCTAGGAGTTTTCCATGACTGAAGCACCCGCCTCCGCCCAGACCGTCGTAGCGTTCGAAGAGGTCAAGGACCTCATTGGCAAGAACCTCGGCACCTCGGCGTACCGCGAGATTACCCAGGGGCAGGTGGACCTGTTTGCCGATGCCACCGACGACCACCAGTGGATCCACGTGGATCCGGAGCGGGCCAAGGACGGCCCCTTCGGCGCCCCGATAGCCCACGGCTTCCTGACGCTGTCACTGCTGATCCCGATGTGGGGCGAGCTGTTCGACGTGACGGGCGTCAAGACAAAGGTCAACTACGGCCTGGACAAGGTCCGCTTCACCTCGCCGGTGAAGGTCGGTTCCCGGATCCGGATGACCGCCGCGATCGCCGAGGTCCAGGAGGTCAAGGGCAACGGCCTGCACGTGGTCGCGGACCTCACCATCGAAATCGAGGGCCAGGAGCGCCCGGCAGTCATTGCGCGGTTCCTCAGCCGGCTGTACGCCTAGGCGGTCGGGGCAGGCGGGCCGGAGGACTACCGCCAGTAGTTGTTCGCGGCCGCAACGGTCGCGAACTCTGTGGCAACCACGTGTGAGGCCGCAATGATGCCGTCCGGGTTGTTGGCATAGGCATCCCGGATGATGTGCTCCGCCTGCCCGTCCGGCTGGATGGCAAAGGCGGTCTGCAGCGCCAGTTGAATGGCCAGCTGCCGGCCTTCCTCCGGGGTGGCGCACTTGAGGGAATTGTTCGGAACAAGCTCCATGGTGTCCGTCCTGTCTTTTCAAAGTCCGCCGGCCTGCCGGCTCGGCGCACGCGGGCGGATACACCCGACGCCAACAGTCTTGCGCCGCGCCGCCCGGCACTCAACCGTTTCCGCGGCTTTGCCCTCCCCCGGAGCCGGGACGGCGGGTGGCAGGCTACGTCCCTGCGCGCTGCTTCAGGGCCGCCTCCACTGCGGCAACCACCGCGTACAGCAGGATCGAGGCCAAGGTCACGGCGACGACGGCGGCCCACACCTGGTCATACCGCGCCCGGGACACCGCGGAGACTATCCCGTAGCCGATTCCCTGCCCCGTGGCGAGCCACTCCGCGAGCAACGCCCCGGTCAGTGCCCCGGGAATGGAGACCCGCAGGGCGGTGAACAGGGCGGGCACTGCGGTCGGCACCGCCACCTTCCGGAAGGCATCGAACCGGCTGCCCCCGTACACCTGCACCACTTCGAGCATGGCCGGTGAGGCGGAGCGCAGGCCGAACACGATGGTGACGAGCGCGGGGAACAGCACCACTATGCCGCCCATCGCGGCCACCGCAGCTTCCTGCCGGCCGAAGACCAGGATGATCATCGGCGCGAGTGCCACCAGCGGCACCGAGCGCAGGAGCATGGCCAGCGGCATCAGAGCGTGCTCCACCCCGCGGAACAGGGTGAAGACACAGGCCGCGGCGAGCGCGGCCAGCATTCCGGCGGCGAACCCCATGCCGGCGTCGAGCAGTGTCTGTCCCAGCTGCCCGCCCACCAGCGCGCGGTTCTCTGCGGCCTCCGGGTCCAGGACCAGGAATGTCCAGACCTCCCACGGTCCCTTGCCGATGTAGGCGGACACGTCGAAAACCTTCAGCAGCCCGATCCAGAGCGCACCAACCACGGCCAGTGACACCGCCAGGCCCAGCAGCATCCGGCCGACGGACCGGACCAGCGCGCCCATCACAGGCCGCCCACCCGGACACCCGGCCCGCCGGAGGCCCACGGAACAGCAAATCGGGACAGGAGCCCCAGCACCGCGTAGGCGGAACCGGCCAGGGCGGCACAGGCACCCGCCACACCCCATACCCGTGCCACTTCCAGGGTCTGCTGCGCGTTGACCATCGCGGGCCCCAGTCCACGGTCCACTCCGCCCACGTACTCACCGAGGATGGCACCAAGCAACGCGGCCGGTGCGGCAATTTTCAACGCAGCCAGGACCGACGGCAGGGCGGCAATGATGCGGACCTTGAGCAACTGATGGATCCGGCGGCCGCCGAACACCGTGACGATGTCCAGGCAGGCACGGTCCGCCGCTTTCAACCCGGCCAGGGCGCTGACCATCGTGGTGAAAAACACCGACAGTGCAGCCAGTGCCACCGCCGTTCCCGAGGACTCTCCGGACCGCGGCGGGCCCAGGACAATAAAGATCACGGGGCCGACGGCGACCACCGGCAGGCAGTAGCTGACGACGGCCAGCTGCGTGGCGAGCTGCTCGAGCCGCGGGACCAACAGCACCAGGAACGCCAGCAGCAGGGCCAGGGCGTTGCCCCACAGATAACCGGCGCCGGCTTCGGCCAGGGTCACGGCGGCATTGCGCCAGTAGAAACCCCATCCGTCGGCCCCCACCTGGGCGAGCACCTCCCACGGGGTCGGGATGGCTCCGGGGCCGCCGTCGCCTGCGGCGCCGATGCCGCTGAGGAAGGTGGCCGCACCCACCCACCAGAGGGCCAGTACGGCAGCCGCGCCGGTGACCCCCACGGCCCACGGCGGCACGCGGGTCATGATGCCTCCGCGGAGGACGGTCCGCCGAAAAGCAGCTCGGAGGCGTGGTCGTGCAGGGCGTGGAATTCGGGGGTCCGCATCATTTGCGGGGTGCGCGGCCGCGGGAGGTCCACGGTGATGACCTCCTTCACGCGGCCGGGACGCGGGCTCATCACCGCCACCGTGTCCGAGAGGAAGATGGCCTCGGAAATTCCGTGGGTGACCATCAGCGTCGTGGCGGGTTTCTCGGTCCAGATCCGCAGCAGTTCAAGGTTCAGGCGCTGGCGGGTCATATCGTCCAGGGCCCCGAAGGGCTCATCCAGCAGCAGTACCGACGGTTTCAGAACCAGCGCCCGCGCAATCGAAACGCGTTGCCGCATGCCGCCGGAGAGCTGCGCGGGCCGGGCCTTTTCGAATCCCTCCAGCCCTACCAGATTGATCAGCTCGCGGATATAAGCGTCATCCGCTGCACGCCCGGCGACCTCCAGCGGCAACCGGATATTCGCGTACACGCTCCGCCACGGCAGCAGCGCCGAGTCCTGGAAGGCGATGCCCAGTTCATGGCCGCGCCGGAGATCCTGGGGCGACTTTCCGTCTACAAGGACTTCCCCGGTGGTCGGTGTTTCCAACCCGGCCAGGATCCGCAGCACGGTGGATTTTCCGCAGCCGGAAGGACCCAGCAGGGAGATGAAGGATCCGCGGTCGGTGACGAGGTTGGTCTCCGCCAGGGCTGTCACCTCTTTCCGCCCCGATCCGAACGTCTTACCGAGATTCGTGAGCCGGATTCCCGTGCCGCTGCCCGGCCGGACGGCTTCCCCGGGTGCTGTGATGCCCGGGGAAGCCGGTGCCAGGGCGTGTTCGGACTGCATCTACTTCAGCTCCGGGTTTTCCTCGTACACCTCGGCCAGGAGGCTCATATCGAACACCTGCTCGGCGGTGAGGTCATATCCGGCCAGTTTCAGGATTTCCAGGTTCTCCGCGATCAGTGAGTCCGAGATGGTGAACAATCCGTTGGCTTCGGTATCCGCGGATACAACAAGCTTGGTGTTCTGTTCCTCGGCCTGCCGGGTCTCCTTGGCCGTGTCCAGGTTCAGGTCCGTGCCGTAGACCTCGACGGCCAGCCGTGCGGACTCCTCGGGGTCGGCGACGGCGTCCTTCCATCCCTGCGCGGTCGCCTTCAGGAATGCCTTGAGTTCCTCCCGGCGGGTTTCAATGGCTTCGTCAGTCGTCACGAAGCTCTCTGCGATGAACGGGAGGCCGTTGTCGGCGAAGGGCAGTACGGCGGTTTGATGCCCGGCCTGCTCCAGTGTCAGCACTTCATTGGTGAGGTAGCCGAAGAATCCGTCCACATCCCCGTTGACCAGCGGCTGCGGGTCATACTGCACCGGGACCTTCTCCACGGAACCGGGATCGATCCCATTGACCTCGAGCAGGGCGTCAAAGAGTGTTTCGTTGACGCCGGCCTGCACTCCGATCCGTTTGCCAACGAGGTCCTCCGGCGTGGTGATGGGCAGGGAATCCAGGGAGATAATGACGAACGGGTTCTTCTGATAGGTGGTGCCGATGATTTTCAGCGGTGCGTCCTGCTCCGCGATAACCGGGGCCACCCCCATGGGGCTGGAGGTTCCCACCAGTGCACCGCCGGAGAGGACCATGGTTTCCGTCGAGGTGCCGCCGGGACCGCCTGCTATGAGGTTCACCTCGGAGAAGCCCGCATCCGCGTAATAGCCCTTCTCCTCGGCGAAGTACTCACCGGCGAATTCGGCGTTCTTGATCCAGGACAGGTTCACGTCCAGGGTGTCGTACTCCGCGTCCCCGGCGTCGGCAGACCCGCCGCAGGCGGTGACCATCAGAAGGCTGGACGCGGCGAGTGTGCCGAGCAGGATTCGTGTATTCGCGGCGCGTGTGCGCAGCCGGGGCAGGACGTTCATGGGTACCGCTTTCAGTAGGTGCGGGGTGATGAATCCCGAGCCTACGAACGCTTTGTTTCTGCGGCGGACACCCCCTGTTACGGTGCGGTATCGCTCCGTTACGGTGCCGTAAACTCCCTCTCCTCCGCTGGCATCAAGGGGATCCCGGCGCTACCCCAGCAGCTCGTCGACGTCGGCCCACACATCTGCGGTCCGCACTTCCGCCACAAACGAGTCATCGTGTTCGCACCGCTCCGCCGTCCAGCCGACCTGCGTGACGTCCGCCTTGCAGACGGGGCACTCCGACACCCAGGACATGTGCACCCGGTGCCGGGTGCGGCCCATCGCCCCGGCGTTGACGACGTTGCCGAACCAGTAGATCCCCACCGTGGCCGCGCCAACCGCCTGCGCCAGATGCCGGGGCCCGCTGTCATTGCCCACCATCACCGCACTGGCCTGCAGCAGGGCACCGAGCGTGCCGATGCCCAGTTCGCCGGCGAGTGAGCGGACGGGCGCATCGGGTCCGGCCTCGGCGAGCGCAAGGTCCACAACCTCGTGCGCGAGGCCCCGGTCGGCGTCGTCGCCCACCACCACAACCTGGCAGCCCCGGGCGGCGGCGCGCACCGCCACCTCCGCGAAGCACGACGCCGGCCACCGCCGCCGCGGGTCCGTGGCCCCAGGGTGCAGGGTCACCAGGTTCCGGCCCGGCAATACCAGGGCCCGCGCCGCTGCTGCTTCTTCGGGCAGGACGGGCAGCTGCGCGTCCAGGCTGACGGGGGCGGCCCCGGCGAGCCCGGCCACTTCCAGGGCCCGGAAGACCTCGTGCTGGTAGTAGACGTAGGGAATGCTCCGCTCCAGGGCAGCAGCATCGGGGGTGCGGGTCCCCACTGTGTGCCGTGCCCCCAAGCGGAGCAGGAAGGGGTTCGAATTCCGGCCGCCCCCGTGCACCTGTACTGCCAGATCGAACCGCTCCCGCTGCATCCGGGCCAGGAATGCCTCAACGGCCGCCGGGTCCGCCGGTCCGGAGGCAATGCCGGGGGCGGCGGGCAGGACCTCCACCCGCTGCACCGGCCCGGGCCGGTCCGCCAGCAGGGCGGCGTGCAGTGCAGTACCAAGCAACGTGATGGACGCGGACGGATAGGCGGCGGCGAGCGCTTCGACCGCAGGCAGGGCGAACATCAGGTCCCCCAGCCCTCCGCCGCGCAGCACGGCGATTTTCTTCACCGCCGGAAAGGGTGCGGCCAGGGGGCCGACACCGCGGACGAGCCCCGCCCGGTCGCCAGGCGGGTGCAGCGGCCCGCGCTGTTCCGTGGTCTGCTGCTTCATTGGGCTTCCTTTCGCCGAGGACGCGCGTGCCGCGCCGGTCTGCCCTGTGGGCACTCACCATAGGTGCTGGCGACGCCGGACCCAAGGGAGATGCCTACTCCAGTTGGCCGCGGCGGATCGCGGTCCGAACGACCAGAAGGCTCCGGCAATATATGCCGCTGACGGCATACGTCCGTCGAGGCGGCCGGAACCCCGTGCCGCCGCCTGCAGCCCCGCACCTGCTTTCCGCGCCTGTCTGAATCCGCCGGAAACGGGGTATGGGAGCTATACAACGCGCGACAAGGAGCAGCATGTCCACCACCATCCAGCCGCCGGCTCTCCGGCCCGCCTCCCCGATGCACCCCGCCGGTTCCCCCGAGCCGCTCACCATTTTCGATCCCCGGGACGGAACGCCGGTGGGTCGGGTGGAGCAGGACGGACGGGCCGGCATCCGCGCCGCCGTGGCGGCAGCCCGCGGCGCCCTGCCCGGGTGGGCGGGCACCGACCCCGCAGAGCGGGGGCGCCTCCTGCGCGCCGCCGCCGCTGCCCTGGAGCTGCGGGCCGCCGAACTGGCCAAGTGGAACACCCGTGAGACCGGACGGCCCGGGACCGAAGCCCTTGCCGGGGTGCAGGCCGGGGTGGCCGCATTGGAGCAATACGCCGAACTTGGCCCTGTGCACCGGGGGCATAGCCTCCGCGGTGCATCGCTGGCTGCGGACTACACGGTAGCCGGGCCTCGCGGCGTCGCCGTCGTGCTGACTCCGTGGAACGACCCGGTGGCCGTCGCCGCCGGGTTGATCGGCGCGGCGCTGGTCACCGGAAACACGGTGATTCACAAGCCCAGCGAGCGTTCTCCCCACACCGGGAAACTGCTCGGGGAGATCCTCGCTCCGCTGTTCCCCGCCGGTGTCCTCACCACGGTCACCGGCGGCCCGGACGCGGGTGCCCAGCTGACCATGGAGGCAGGGGTGGACGTCCTGGCACACGTGGGTTCCAGTGCGGCCGGCGCCAGGATTGCCCGGGCGGCTGCCCTGACGGGAGCCCACGTCATTCTCGAGAACGGCGGCAACGATCCGCTGCTGGTTGATGCAGATGTGGATCCGCGATGGGCGGCCGGACAGGCAGCTGTCGGGGCATTCAGCAACAGCGGACAGATCTGTACCTCGGTGGAGCGCATTTACGTTCACCGCAACATCGCGGATGCGTTCTGCGCCGAGCTGATGGCCGAAGCGCGGCGGCGCAACCGCGCGCACGCGGTCGCGCCGCTGGTGGATACCCGGCTCCGCGACACCGTGCACCATCAGGTCACCCAGGCGCTGGGCCGCGGTGCCACGGTTGCGGAGGGCGGCGCATTACCGGAAGGACCCGGAGCCCACTACCCCGCGACCGTCCTGCTGAACTGCTCGGCGGGGATGGAGGTCTTCGATGCCGAAACATTCGGCCCGGTGGCCGCCGTGCAGGTGGTGGACAGCTTCGACGAAGGGCTCGCCCTCGCCGCTGCGGGGTCCTACGGGCTGGCCGCCACGGTCTTGACGGGCAGCATTGCCCACGCGCAGCAGGCAGTGGCTGGCCTGGACGTGGGCACGGTGAAGATCAACGCCGTGTTCGGCGGCGCCCCGGGCGGTTCGGCACAGCCCCGGCGCCGGAGCGGCCGAGGATTTGGCTACGGCCCGGAACTGCTGGACGAGTTCTCCCTCGTAAAGGTGGTCCACGTCGGCTCTCCGGGCACCGCGGCACCGGGAATACCGGAGTGACGGACTTCCGGAACCCCGGGGAGGTCCGCAGCCTCGCTCCCGGGCTCCCTGATCGCCTCGCGGCCGCCTCCCTGTGCATAGCGGTCATCGGCGATGTGATGCTGGACGGCTGGTGGTCCGGGGTCACCGAACGGTTCTGCCGCGAGGCCCCGGCTCCCGTGGTGGATGTGCAGCGGAAAAACTACGCACCCGGCGGTGCGGGAAACACCGCCATGAACCTGCAGGCGCTCGGAGCACGGGTCCGGCTCGGCGGACTGACCGGCACCGACGCCGCCGGTGACCGGCTGCGCGGCATCCTGGCAGAGGCAGGCGTGGACCTGCGCGGGATGGTGCGGCACCCCGACGCGCAGACCGCCACGAAGGACCGGATTGTCGCCGCGGAACAGGTCCTGTTCCGGCTCGACGACGGCGGGCGGTTCCCGCCGGAGGCAGAAGAACTGCTGGCGGCTTCCGTGCCTGCACTGCTGGAGGGCGCCGATGCATTGGTGGTCTGCGACTACGGCACCGGGCTGCTGCACGGGGCCGTCCGCGACGCCCTGGTGGCACTGCGCGGCGGCCGCCTCACCGTCGTGGACGCCCACGACGCCGCGGGCTGGGCCCATCTGTCCCCCGACCTGGTCACGCCGAATGCCGCCGAAGCCGCGCAACTGCTGGGCGGGTCAAAGTCGCTGGGGCATGACCGGGCGGCAGCGGTTCGGACCGCTGCACCGGCCCTGCTCGCCGCCGCCGGTGCGGCAGCGGCAGCCGTCACCCTGGACCGCGACGGCGCGGCCGTGATCGGCGCGGACGGCGGGTTCCACCGCACCTGGGCGCGTCCCGCCGCCGAAAAACAGGCGTCGGGAGCAGGCGACACCTTCGTTGCCTGCCTGACGCTGGCCCGGGCCGCAGGCCTGCCCCTGTCCACCGCCGCGGACCTGGCGCAGAACGCCGCCGATATTGTGGTCCAGCGGCCCGGCACCTCCGTCTGCAGCACCGCCGACCTGGAAAAGCATCTGGACAGCTTTGCCGACACGGCACTCAGCCAGGCCGATCTCCTGGCCCGGACCGCCGTCGAACGTGCCGCCGGGCGCAGGATTGTCCTGACCAACGGCTGTTTCGACGTCCTGCACCGCGGGCACACCCGGTACCTGAACCAGGCCAAACAGCTCGGCGACATCCTGGTGGTCGCCCTGAACAGCGACGCGTCCGCCCGACGGCTGAAAGGACCGGGCCGTCCCATCAATCCCGTCCATGACCGGGCCGGAATCATTGCCGCGCTCAGCTGCGTGGACTACGTGACCGTGTTCGACACGGACACGCCGATTCCGCTCATCCGGGAGCTGCGCCCGGATATTTACGCCAAGGGCGGGGACTACTCCGCCCAGATGCTGGCTGAAACCCCGGTGGTGGAGGAGTGCGGCGGCCGGGTGCTGATCCTGGACTACGTTTCCGACCACTCCACCACTGCGCTGGTGTCCCGGATCCGGTCCGGCGGCACCGGGAATGGTCCCGGCGCGACTGAGGGAAACCCCGCGGGCAACGGCGGCTCGGAAGCAACCGCAGGCGGGAACGGCCCCGGGATCCCGCCGTGACGCGCCGCTGGTCCGGGGACTGGGCCCGCCCACCCGATGCGGGCAGTGCGATGGCGGTGGACGTGCTGATTCCGACCCGCAACCGGCCGGCCGAACTCGCGGTCACCCTCGCCGGGCTGGCCGCACAGGACGGGCCGGACTTCGCCGTCGTCATCAGCGACCAAAGCACCGACGTCCCGTCCTGGGACCATCCCGCCGCCGAAGCGATGGTCCGGGTCCTGCAGGCGCAGGGCCGCCCGGTCCGGTTGCTGAGGCACCTGCCGGCCCGGGGGCTGGCCGAACAGCGGCACTTCCTGCTTGGGCAGGCCGTCGCGCCGCTGGTCCTGTTCCTGGACGACGACGTCTGGCTGGAACCGGACATGCTGGCCCGGCTGACGGCGGCCCTGGCGGCGTCCGGCGGCGGGTTTGTGGGGGCGGCCGTCCAGGGGCTGTCCTACCTCGCCGACCGGCGGCCCGAGGAACAGCAGCCGTTCGAGGCCTGGGAGAACGGACAGGTGCAGCCGGAGCGGATCCGCCGCAACCAGCCGGGCTTCTCGCGCTGGACCCTGCACAACGCCGCGAATCTGGCACATGTGGCGTCCGGACTCGGGATTCCGCCGGGAGAATGGCGGCTGTACCGGATCGCCTGGGTGGGGGCGTGCGTCCTCTATGACCGGCAGGCCCTGCTTGCGTGCGGCGGCTTCGGGTTCTGGGACCAGCTGCCGCCGGGGCACGCCGGGGAGGACGTGGCCGCCCAGTGGCGGGTAATGGAGAGGTTCGGCGGCGCCGGAATGATTCCCTCCGGCGCAGTGCACCTGGAGTCGCCGACCACGGTTACCGACCGGTCCGCTGACGCTGCCGAGCTCATTCTGGGCACCGGCGGGTGCGACCCGTCCAGCGGACGGGAGATCTAGCTGCTCAGGCGGTGGGATCCGCGGGCCGGGGCGAATCGTCCTGATCCGTTGCGGGCGCGGTTGGCTTGCCCACGTTTCCCGCACCGCCCGGGATCTTTGCCGAACTGCGGTGGACACCCGAACCCTGGCTTAGGTGCTCGGGGTTCGGCTTCTCCGTCATCAGCAGCAGCGAAGAGACCAGCAGCGACGCGATGAACGCAATGCCGACGGCAATGAGCCCGAGGTCGAACCTCAGTTCCTGCTCCGCTCCCCCGGTGGCGAAGATCATGGTGGCAATGCCGGCAATCAACGCCAGCACGGCAGAGAAAATCAGCGGTGCCTTAACGGAGTTCCGCCTCTGCGGTCCACCGGTTGAGCTGTTCGCCACTATGATTGCCTCCTGCTGCGTTGGGGTGGCGCGGATCGGAGCGTAGATGCACCGCGCGCGTTACCTAGTTTACGGCCTATGCCTGCTCGTCCACGGCTGCACGGGAATCATGCCGGGCGCCCAGGGCGGAAATGGCCACGATCACCGCAATGATGATCGCCGCGCCACCGGTCACGCCGAGCAAGGCGCGGACACCCAGGCTGTAGACGAGCGGCACCAGGATGCCGGCCCCCAGGGCGGCGGCACCGGTGATCAGCCAGTCACGGGCCGGCAGGAAGCCGCTGCGGTTCCGGACCCAGAGGATGATTTCCAGGGCTCCCCCGAGGATGAGGGCGGCGGCAGCCGCGGCCCGGAATGCCTCGGCCGAGGCGAAGACCAGCGTGGCCGCACCGGCCAGAACGTAGGCGGCGGCTTCAACCAGCAGGAAAGCCCGAACGTTGCCGTGTCCGCGTGCCGCGGTGAGCATGGGCCAGAGTGCGACGCCGGTGAGCAGCAGATACGTGCCGCCGGCAACCACCAGGACGGGCTCGGTGGGGTCCTGCCAGAACACGGTCAGCACGCCGTAGACTGCTGCGACCATTGAACGGACCAGCATGGGTCCCCAAGGTGCTCCGGGATTGGATGCGCCCACTGCAGAGCCTCCGCTTTCACTTTTGCGTCATTTCGGTGGCCGGTTGGCCACCGTCAAGCTTAGTCGCTCCCTGCTCCGGCCCGGGCACCGGTCACCATCCAGGCGTCCCGCCGGGTCCGCCAGGACAAGGTGATTCCGCGTGCGCTCATGTAGCCAAGGGCAAACGCCGCCCACAACCAGGCGATCCCCCCGGCGCCGGACAGCCCCGCAGCGTGCACCCAGATCAGCAGCGGCAGATAGGCGGCCAGGTTCAGCACGCCGGTGAGGGCCAGGTATCTGGCGTCCCCCGCCCCGATCAGCACGCCGTCCAGCACAAACACCAGACCGCAGATCGGCTGCGAAACCGCGAGGACCCAAAGCCCGGCGGTCATGGCCTGCTGCACTCCGGCGTCGCTGGTGAAGAGCACCCCTGCCACCGGCGCCACCAGCGCCAACAGGGCCCCGGTGATGACGCCGAAGCCCACACCCCACACAATCATCCGCCGGGTCAGCGCGCGGGCCGTCACGGTATCTCCGGCTCCCAGTTCCTTCCCGATCATTGCCTGCGCCGCGATGGCCAGGGCGTCCAGCGCGAACGCCAGGAAGGTAAACACGGTCATGACCAGCTGGTGGGCCGCGAGGGATTCCGGCCCCTGCGCGGTGGCAACCAGGACGGTCGCGAGCACCGCGGCACGCAGGCTCAGCGTCCGCAGCATCAGCCACGAACCCACGTGGGCGGTGGCCCGGATCCCCGACACTGCGGGAAGCAGGGGTACGCCTTGGGAGCGTGCCATCCGCGCCACCGCGATCAGGTAGAACACCGCCATGCCCCACTGCGCGATGCTGGTGCCCAGGGCAGATCCCGCCACGGACAGGGAGAACCCGTAGACCAGCAGGTAATTCAGCCCGATGTTCACGGCGAAGCCGGCCGTGGCAACCACCAGCGGGGTGCGGGTGTCCTGCAGCCCGCGCAGGACGCCGGTGGCGGCCAGGACCACCAGCATCGCGGTCAGGCCGGGCATTGAAAAGCGCAGGTAATCGACGGCGTAGCGGTGCACGTCACCGGTGGCACCCATGGCACTGCACAGCTGTGGAGCGAAGAGGTACCCCGCGGTCGAAAGCACGGCGCCCAACAGGACGGCCAGGGCAATGCCGTCCCGTCCCGCGGCGAGCGCCTCAGGCTGCCGGTTGCCGCCGAGGTAGCGCGCCACCGTGCCGGTGGTGGAATAGGCCAGGAAGACCATCAGCCCGACGGCGGTCTGCAGCACCGTGGAGGCGAGGCCCACGCCGGCCAGCTGGGCCACGCCGAGGTGCCCGACAATGGCGGAATCCGCCAGCAGGAACAGGGGTTCGGCAATCAGTGCGCCCAGCGCCGGGAGGGCCAGGGCCAGGATCCGGCGGCTGAGCCGCCGGGAGGAAAGGTCGGCTTCGGTCTTCACACCATCCAGCCTACGTTTTGCGTCCGTTGTCCGGTGCCGCTGCGGCGGGGTCCGCCGCCCCGGCGCCGCCGTCGTCGTTGCTGCGCAGGACCAGGACGGCCGCCAGTGCCGCCGCCAGCAGCAGCACGCCGACAAAAACCACCAGGAACAGCCAGCCGCCCTGCTGGAAGTAATAGCCGCCCACCCAGCCCAGCAGGCTGGACCCGGTGTAGTAGAAGAGGTTGTAGAGCGAGGAGGCCTGTGCCCGCCCCTCCCGGGCGAGTAGCGGAGTCCAGCCGGAGGCAATGGAATGCGCGGCGAAGAAACCGGCGGTGAAGACGAGCAGTCCGGCCACGATGGCCGGAAGGTTCTCGGCCAGCGTCAGGGCAAGACCCACGGCCATGGCACCGAGGGACAGCAGCAGCACCGGCTTCCGCCCGCCGCGAAGCCGGGCCGCAAGGGTACCGGCGGCCCGGGAGGACCAGGTTCCGGCGAGATAGGCGAGGAACAGGGAGCTGGCCAGGCTCTGGGGCAGCCCGAAGGGCGGCTCGCCCAGCCGGAAACCCAGGTAGTTGTAAACCGCCACGAACCCGCCCATCAGCAGGAAGCCCTGTGAATACAGGGCCAGCAGCCGCGGGCTGCGAAGGTTCGCCGCCAGCCGCGCAGCCAGGCCGTGTCCGGAGGCGGCACGGCGGACGGGCAGAAAACCGTGCTGGCGGGGTGCGGTGAGCATAAAAACGACTGCGGCTCCGGCTGCCAGGAGACTCACCGCGGCTACACCCACCCGCCAGTTCACCAGTTCCGCCAGGGGCGCGGCCAGGATCCGGCCCGCGAGACCGCCGATGGTGGTGCCCGAAACGTAGGTCCCGGCCGCCACTGCGGCATGCAGCCTGCTCACTTCCTCGCTGAGGTAAGCCAGCGCCACCGCCGGAATCCCGCCCAGCGCCGCCCCCTCAAGGAAGCGGAGTCCCAGCAGCATCGGCAGATTGGGGCTGAGCGGAACGGCCAGGCCCAGCACCACGGCGGCCAGGATTGCCAGGCGCATGGCCGGCAGCCGGCCGAACCGGTCCGCTGCGGCGGACCAGGGAATCACCGTGACGGCGAGTCCGAGGGTGGCTGCGGAAACCGTCAACGCCGCCGACGAGGCGGAGATACCCAGATCGGCAGCGAGTTCGGGCAGGACTCCCTGCAGGGAGTACAGCTGGGCGAAGGTAGCCACACCGGCCGCGGCCAGTCCCACCAGGACGCCGCGGTAGCCGGGGCTGCCGCGCCGGTGCCCGGTGAACTGGCCGCTGGACCCGGGCGCGTCATCGCGTCTCGTCATGGCTGGTCCGTTGCCGCGTCCCGGGCCGTGCCGGCGGGCGCGGTCCTCGATGCCTCGGACGGGTCTTCCGCCAGTTCCGCGGCCAGGTTGCGGCGGGCCCGTTCCTCCCAGAGCTGCCGGCCGGCGGGCGTCCGGTAGAGCGGATCGGCTGCGGCAAGCTGCCGGACCACCCGGCGTCGTCCGGCAGTGAAGTCATCTGCTGAAAGGTGCGCGTACTCGGCGCGGACCGCCTGCAGGTAGGCGGCATAGCCCGCCGGGTCGCGGGCCAGCACGGCTAGGTCCGCGTCCGTGAGCAGCGCGCCGTTGCCGTCCGCCGGAGCCGGATCGTGGCTGGCGGTCAGGCGGATCAGCCGTGCGCATTCGGCGGTCTCGGCCGCAGCTACGCCCGCGCCGGAGAGCAGCTGCTCCGCCAGCCGGGCCGAGGCATCCTCATCGGCGCCGGCCCGGCCGGTGTACACGGCGTCGTGGAACCAGGCGGCCAGGGCCACGGGGCGGGGCACTTCGCCGCCGGCAAGCAGGTCCAGGGCCTCCAGGACCTGCAGCAGATGCCTGCGGTCGTGGTAGCGGCGGTGCGGTTCATTCCAGAGCTGGAGCAGGTGTTCGCCCAGCTCCGGGGTCCCGGGAAGCAGCCGGTTCCACCGGTGGCGCAGCGGGGCGGCAAGGGCAGAGGGACGCTCCCTCGCCGGGATCCGGAGCCCGCTGGAGATCAGGATGCGGACCAGGTCGCCGCAGCTGACCGGCACGGCCCCAAGCGACACGAGCGCGTCATAGCGTTCCCGGGGCACGTCGTAGTGGTCGCCGTCGAACGCCCGGTCCGAGATGCCGGCCTCCCGGGTGAACGCGTGCAGCTCGTCCAGCCCGGAGTTGGAGATCAGGTGCGAGAAGAGGGTGTTGTGCGCCGGCCACATCGGCGGATCGATGTAGATCATGGACGCCGGGTTTCCGGCTGCAGCAACAGCATCCTGTATGTCTATCGCACCCGGGGCAGCAATTTCCATGCGGCAGCGCATCCGTCGGACCGCCGGGCAGCCGGTCTTTGCGCAACCCCTTGTTCCGGGGACCCCCCGGTGCTGGAATAACCGCATGGATGCCGTGCCCGAAGCGATGCCCGCCGCCGACCCCGCTGCCGTGCCCGCCGCCGCATCCCCCGGTGCCTCCACCGTCGTCGCCATCGGGACCCGCAAGGGCCTGTGGCTGGCCACGAGCCCCGACCGCCGCAACTGGGAGCTGCGCGGGCCGGAGTTTGCGATGACGGAGGTCCCGTCCCTGGCCTTTGACGCCCGCAGCGGGACCCCGCGCCTGCTGGCCGGCGTCCGGTCCGAGTGGTGGGGCACCAATGTCGCGATTTCGGATGACCTGGGGCGGACCTGGCAGGAACCCGAGCAGGCGGCCATTGCCTTTCCGGAGGACACCGGCGCCTCGCTGGAGCGCATTTGGCAGCTGGCGCCGGACAACGCGGACCGGCCGGGCGTTGTCTGGGCGGGCTGCGAACCGATCTCCGTGTTCCGCTCCCAGGACGGCGGCAAGCACTTCGAACTGGTGCGGGGGTTGTGGGACCACCCGCACCGCACCCAGTGGGGTGCCGGCTACGGCGGCCCGGCCGCCCATACGGTCCTGCCCAGCCCCAGCGACGATTCCGTCCACGTGGCGATCAGCAGCGGCGGGGTCTACCGCTCCGATGACCGCGGGGAGACCTGGGACGCATTCAACACCGGCATCATCGCGGACTTTATGCCGGAGAAGTATCCCGAGTTCGGGCAGTGCGTGCACAAGGTTGCCCGGGACGCGGGCAACCCGCAGCGGCTATACGCCCAGAACCACGGCGGGGTGTACCGCAGCGACGACGCCGGCGGACAGTGGTTGTCCATTGCGGACGGCCTTCCCGCGGATTTCGGTTTCGTGATGCTTGCCCACCCCACCCGCCCGGATACCATCTGGACCATTCCGCTGGGTTCGGCGGGGGAACGCAATCCGCCGCAGGGCCGCCCGGCGGTATACCGCAGCACAAATGCAGGCGGGAGCTGGGAGCGGTTCGACGCCGGTCTGCCCGCCTATGATTTCAACGCCGTGCTGCGCGATGCCGCCTACGTGGACGACGCCGATCCCGCCGGCATCTACTTCGGTACCCGCGGCGGCGAGGTGTATGCGAGCGCCGACGAGGGCGAGAGCTTTCACCTGGTGGCAGCCAATCTTCCGGATGTGCTCTGTGTCCGCGCCGTTGCGGCCTGACGCTCCCGGCCGCACCGACGTCGAGCTGTTGCTCCCGGCGGCGCTGGCCGACGCCGCGGACGGACGCCGCCTGTTGACGCTTCGTCCCGCGCCTGGCGAAGGCACACCGGAAAACATCACCGTTGCGGATGTCCTGGCGCTCCTGCAGTCCGATTTCGCCGGTGTGTACCGCCGGATCTGCGACGAGACCGGGGAGCTGCGCCGCTATGTGAACCTGTACCTGGACGGCGAGGACATCCGGGACCTGGACGGCGCTTCCACCGTGCTGCCCGCCCGTGCGGAGCTTCTGGTCCTGCAGTCGATCGCCGGCGGGTGAGGATAGTTAAAAGGAACGGGCGCTTTACGCATTTCGCGTAAAGCGCCCGTTCTGCTTCGATCGCCGCACTAAGGCGGAACAGCTACCGAAGACTCACGCTGCCGTGACTAGGCCGGCAGCTGCAGGGTCTGACCGGTGAAGATCAGGTCCTGGTGGATAACGGTATCCAGGTTGGCGTTGTACAGCGCCTGCCAGCCGCCCTCGATGCCAAGCTTCTCGGCGATCCCGGAGAGGGTGTCGCCGGCCTGGATGACGTAGGTCTCGCCGGACAGGGCCGGAGCCGGGGTCTGTACCGGTGCAACGGCCTCAACCGGGACGCTGGTCGGTGCCGGAGCAACGGTCTGCGGCTGTACGTAGGTCTCGACCGGAGCGGCCTCGACCACAGGAGCAGGCTCGGTGTAGGTCTCAACCGGAGCGGGCTCGGTGTAGGTCTCAACCGGAGCAGGCTCGGTGTAGGTCTCAACCGGAGCGGCTTCGGTGACAGGAGCCTGCTCAACCGGAGCAGGCTGGGCGGCCTGCGGGTTGGCGGTGGCGCCGGTCAGGCCCAGCTTGGCGGTGCAGGCAGGCCAGGCGCCGGGGCCCTGCTCAGCCAGGACACGCTCAGCCACGGCAATCTGCTGCTCGCGGCTGGCGTCTGCCGGGTTGCCGGTACCGCCGAAGGCTGCCCAGGTGCTGGGCGTGAACTGCAGCCCGCCGGAGAAACCGTTGCCGGTGTTGATAGCCCAGTTTCCACCGCTCTCGCACTGTGCAAGGGCATCCCAGTCCATGGAGGCTGCGTTTGCCGGAGCGGCCAGGCCGGCGAGGCCGGCAGCGCCAGCACCGGTGATGGCGGCGGTAGCCAGGCCGCGACGTACGATACGACGGATCTTCTGGTTCTTCATAAGTTTTGTGCTCCCACGGGTTCCACCTGCGCTCATCCCGTCCCCGGGCGTCTGCACGCCGTCGCCTTCCCCATATTGATAGAGGTCTTCTTGGATGCCACGCAGCGGCGACGTGCAGTGGACGCGTGGCATCAGGCTTACTGGTTTGAGGCCGCACCAGCATTAGTAGCGGCCGCCGCCGACTTCGATTCAGTCAGGCGGTCCAGCCCTCGATCAGGGCCTTAACCAACGTAAGGGAGTCTTTTATCGAGATCAAATCGATATCAAATATGCACGAATCGTTATCTTTTCCAGATCCGCGTAGATAAGCGGCAGAAGTACAATCCACACCCGTTTTTGTAGATTCCGTCACGTATTCATTTTCGGGGCCCAGGACGCGTTTTCCGTGATCCGGGTCATCCTCAAAGCAGTGAGGAACGCCATCAAAAGAACGCCGGCAGACGCCGTGCGGACGTCCGCCGCCTACAGCTTCTTGCCGAGACCCGTTCCCACCCCATGTGCAACAGCCATACCGTTATTCAGCGTGTCCTTGATCATGCTCCGGTGATCGCGCCGATACCGGCGCCCGGGTTCCGGACGGTGCCGGGGAGCCAGCCGCGCCCCGGCCCGGGAAGGGCGCAGCCGCCGCGTTTTTCCGCTTCTGGACAGTGCAGGCGGACCCGTCTAACGTTGGTCCTCGTGCTCACATTCTTCAATGCGCTCAAACGCATTCTGGTCGGGCGTCCTTACGGCAACGAACGGCTCTCGCACACCCTCCTCCCCAAGCGGATTGCGCTCCCGGTTTTCGCCTCGGACGCCCTCTCATCTGCTGCCTATGCGCCCGATGAGATTCTCCTTACCCTGGCCCTGGCCGGCGTGGCTGCCGTGACCCTGTCCCCCTGGGTGGGGCTGGCCGTTATTGTCGTCCTGCTCACGGTGGTGGCGTCCTACCGCCAGAACGTCCACGCCTACCCGTCCGGCGGCGGCGACTACGAAATCGCGAGCACCAACCTGGGCAAGCCCGCCGGCCTGACCGTCGCCTCCGCACTGCTGGTGGACTACGTGCTCACCGTCGCTGTGTCGATGTCCTCGGCGGCGTCCTACCTCGTGACGGCCATCCCCGCGCTGCACGGCACCCAGGCCACCATCGCCGTGATCGGGGTGGCCGTACTGGTCCTGGTGAACCTGCGCGGCATCCGGGAGGCCGGCGCCTTGTTTGCCGTACCTACCTACATCTTCATGCTCTCCGTACTGGGCATGTGCCTCACCGGCTTCCTCCAGTTCCTCAGCGGAGACCTCCGCCAGGCCCCCTCGGCATCCTTTGAACTGGTGCGGGAATCCGGTTTCGACGAAGGGCTCGTAGGACTTGCCGGCGTCCTCCTGCTGCTGCGGGCCTTTTCCTCCGGCGCAGCCGCACTGACCGGCGTTGAAGCCATCAGCAACGGCGTCCCCACGTTCCGCAAACCCAAGAGCGCCAATGCCGCCACCACCCTCTTGCTCCTGGGCGTGATTTCCGCTGCCATGATCGGCGGGATCATCGCCATGGCCAACCTCACCAAGGTCCATGTCGCCCAGGACCCGGCCACCCAGCTCACATCCAACGGTTCACCCGTGGGCGAGGACTACGTGCAGCATCCGGTGATCAGCCAGTTGGCGGAGACCATCTTCGGCGACGGCAGCATCGCGTTCTACCTTGTCGTGGCCGCCACCGGGCTGATCCTGGTCTTTGCCTCCAATACCGCGTTCAACGGCTTCCCCGTGCTGGCCTCGATCCTGGCCAAGGACGGGTTCCTCCCGCGCCAGATGCGCACCCGCGGGGACCGGCTGGCGTTCAGCAACGGCATCATTTCGCTCGGCCTGGGCGCCCTGGTGCTTATCGTGGCCTTCGACGCCGATGTCACCCAGCTGATCCAGCTCTATATTGTCGGGGTCTTCGTCTCCTTCACCGCCAGCCAGCTGGGTATGATCCGGCACTGGACCGGCAAGCTGCGCACCGAGCGGGATAAGGACGTACGACGCCGGATGCAGCGTTCCCGGGCGATCAACTCCCTCGGCTTCGGCATGACGGCCCTGGTGCTGCTCATCGTCATCATCACCAAGTTCACCCACGGCGCGTGGATTGCCCTGCTGGCCATGGCCGTGCTCTACGTGATCATGTACAGCATCCGGGTCCACTACGACACGGTTGCCCGCGAGCTGGCGCTCAGCGCTGACGACCACGGCCTGGCCCTGCCCTCCCGGGTCAATGCGGTGATCCTGATTTCGCAGGTCCACAAGCCGGCCCTGCGGGCCATTGCCTATGCGCGGGCGTCCCGTCCCTCCAGCTTGAACGCGATCATTGTGGATCTTGATCCGGAGGACACCCGCCGCACGCTGGCTGACTGGGAGCGGCTGCAGATTCCCGTGCCGCTGACGGTCCTCTCCTCGCCGTACCGCGAGACCATCTCCCCGGTGCTGGCGTACCTGCGCGATGCCCGGCGAAACGCGCCGCGGGAACTGTTCGTGGTCTACATTCCGGAGTACGTGGTGGGCCGTTGGTGGGAGCAGCTGGTGCATAACCAGACCGCCCTGCGCATCAAGGCCCGGCTCCACTTCGAGCCGGCCATCATGGTTGCCTCCGTGCCGTGGCAGCTGGCGTCCAGCCACGATGCCCACGGAGAGCCGGCGGGCGGCCCCGGCGCGTCAAACCGGGGCTAGGCGCGGCCGGGGCGCCTACTCCCCCGGGGGCGCCTACTTTCCGGCGCGGCCGGCGAGGATTGACCGGTAGGCGTACTCAGTAAGCCTGCCGTCCTGCACGGCCTGCTCCACGACAGCAAAGGAGCGCGCACCGGCGTCGCTGCTGTACGGGAAGTGGATGAGCTCTGCAATGAGCTCCCATTCCTCGGTAATCGAGTCGATGAGATCGCCCGGGGTCTCTTCAGCGGACGGGCCTCCGCCCAGGACAGTCCACTCGCCGTCGGGCACCCGGTAGGCCTGCAGCCGGTCCAGGTCCGCCTCAAGTTCCGCCAGGGAGTCGTACTCCGTCTGTGCCACGGGGGGAACGGAGCCGTCCGGTGTCGCCAGCTGGCTGACGAAGGTGCTCTCGGAAGACGGGTAGATGGAGGTGGGGACGGGTTCGCCTTCCTCCAGGTACGCCGGCAGCTGGGACGGCATCCAGTACCAGGCGTCGCCCTGGTCAGGGCCGCCGGGCTGGTCCCGCTCGCTGATCCAGCCGCGGGCGGTCAGCAGTGCCTCTGCCTCATCGCTGAAGTAGGCGGTTTCGCCGCGCAGCAGGGCATTGACTTCATGCTCGGCGCGGCGGGCCTGCTTCTTTTTGGAAACAGCTTTCTTGCGGGGCTTGGACTTGGGCATGCTGGATCTCCTGCGGCGGTGGGGGAAAGCGGTGGAGGGGTGAACGCGGCGGCTAGAAGCCGCTGCCGCCCTCAACCGCCATGTTCGAGAAGCGTGAATAGTGGCCCTGGAACCCTACGACGATGGTCTTGGTGGGGCCGTTACGGTGCTTGGCCACAATGACGTCGGCCTCGCCGGCGCGCGGCGATTCCTTGTCGTAGATGTCCTCGCGGTGCAGCAGGATGACCATGTCCGCATCCTGCTCGATGGAGCCCGATTCACGCAGATCGGAGACCATGGGCTTCTTGTCGGTGCGCTGCTCCGAACCTCGGTTCAGCTGCGACAACGCGATCACGGGGACTTCGAGCTCCTTGGCCAGCAGCTTCAGGGCACGTGAGAACTCGGAGACTTCCTGCTGACGGGATTCCACGCGCTTGCCCGAGGACATCAGCTGGAGGTAGTCCAGCACCACGAGCTTGAGGTCGTGGCGCTGCTTCAGGCGGCGGCACTTCGCACGGATCTCCATCAGGGACATGTTCGGGCTGTCATCGATGAACAGCGGCGCATCATTCATGCGCCCCATCGTGGTGGCAATCTTGCCCCACTGTTCGTCCTTGATGGTGCCCTTGCGCAGGTCCTGAAGCCCGATGGTCGCTTCAGCCGAGAGCAGGCGCATGGCGATTTCGTTGCGGCCCATTTCGAGGGAGAAGAAGACGGTGGTCATGTTGTTCTTGATGGCCGCGGACCGGGCGAAGTCCAGCGCGAAGGTGGACTTTCCGACGGCCGGACGGGCAGCGATAACGATCATCTGGCCCGGGTGCAGGCCCTGGGTGAGCTCGTCCAGTTCGTAGAAGCCGGTGGGCACGCCGGTCATGCCTTCGCCGCGGTGCCCGGCGGACTCAATCTCGTCCACCGTGCCCTCGATGATGTCCTTCAGGGGCACGTAGTCTTCAGCAGTCCGCCGCTCGGCCACGGCGTAGATTTCTGCCTGGGCAGCGTTGACAATGTCATCCACTTCCATGCCCTCGTTGGAGTAGCCCAACTGGACAATCTTGGTGCCGGCACCAACAAGGCGGCGGAGAACCGCCCGCTCGCGCACGATTTCGGCATAGAAGCCGGCATTGGCCGCGGTGGGAACGGACTGGATCAGCTCGTGCAGGTAGGCCGGTCCGCCGATCCGGCCAATCTCGCCCCGCTTGGTGAGTTCATCCGAAACGGTGACGGCATCGGCCGGTTCCCCGCGGCCGTAGAGATCAATGATGGCCTCGTAGATGGCCTCATGTGCAGGGCGGTAGAAGTCCAGCCCGCGCAGGACTTCCACGCAGTCTGCGATGGCATCCTTGGAGAGCATCATGCCGCCAAGCACCGATTGTTCTGCAACCAGGTCCTGCGGCGGTGTCCTCGCGAAGTCCGGACTTGATGTTGATGCCGGGGAGTCCGTATGCGTGAGCGACACTGTGACCCTTTCCATAAAGGCTAAGACGTTTCGATCCCTGCCCTGCCGGAGGGCTTGCTTATCTCTATCAGCCCGCACTGACTATCGCCGGAACGGCGGCGGCGTGCTGACGGATCCGAGCCGGCGGACATGCGTCTGAAGAAGGGATTCACCGCAACCGTATGCCTCCTTCGCCCTACCGACAAACGAGTTATCCACAGGTCCTGTGGACAGGCTGTGCATAACGCGGCGTGTCTTGTGCACAGGCTGGGCATAAGCATGTGGATAAATCTTAGTTTTTTCCACAAAAGGGGCTCTGACTAGGGCAAACGCTTGTCCACACCTGTGTAAACAAACTATTTTTCCGCCGCGCCCGGCTGCCGGTGCCGTGTTGACAGCAGCTCAAAACAGGCCTAGGAGTGCCGAAATCCACAAATACCCCCCGCGATATCCACAACAGCAGTCTCAACGGAGCATGGATTGCGTACGTCTGCTGCCGGGGCATGCAGAACGGCGGCCGGATCAGCGGTTCCCCGCACAAAAAAAGCACCCCCCGGCCCGAAGGCAGGAGGGTGCTTTGGTGTCTGCGTCAGACGTTAGCCTGCAACGACCTCGAGGTCGATGACAGCTGCAACATCGTTGTGCAGGCGGACGTTGGCCTGGAAGGAACCAACCGACTTGATGTGCGTCGGGAGTTCAACCTTGCGCTTGTCGATGGCGCCGAGACCGGCGGCTTCGACAGCAGCGGCAACGTCGCCGGGCTTGACGGTACCGAAGAGGCGTCCGGACTCGCCGGCCTTGACGGTCAGCTTGACCGGCTTGGCGGAGAGAGCAGCAGCCTGCTTCTGAGCATCTTCCAGGGAAGCGTGCTCGCGGGCAGCGCGGGCAGCCTTGATGGACTCAACCTGCTTCTCGCCACCCTTGGTCCAGGTCAGAGCGAAGCCGCGGGGCAGGAGGTAGTTACGTGCGTAACCGTCCTTAACCTCGATGACGTCGCCGGCAGCGCCGAGACCGGTTACTTCGTGGGTCAGAATGAGCTTTGCCATGAGTTAGGTTCCTTTCCTTTAGCCGCGGCCAGCGCCGGAGTAAGGCAGGAGAGCAACTTCGCGGGCATTCTTGATTGCCTGGGCGATCTTGCGCTGTTCCTGCACGGTGACGCCAGTTACGCGACGAGCGCGGATCTTTCCGCGGTCGGAAATGAACTTGCGCAGCAATGCTACGTCCTTGTAGTCGATGACAGTGATGTCAGCGGCCTTCAAGGGATTGGACTTTGGTTTGGGCTTGCGAAGTTCAGCCTTAGCCATCGTGGAGCTCCTTATGTCTAGTGGAGCCCGTGGATACATTTTCCACGGGATGGGCTCGACGGCGGTTGCCGTCTGAGGATGGCGCCCGAAGGCGCCGGGTGAAGGGCCGCTTCTCCCGAATGGGGGTCGCCGCTCTTCGGATGAAGAGGTTTAGAAGGGCGGATCGTTCGAATCCGGGCCGCTGCCCCATCCACCGGAGTTGCCGCCCGCAGGGGCGCCCCAGGGATCGTCAGCCGGTGCGGACTGCGCGGGCTGCTGCTGGCCGCCGCCCCAACCGGAGTTGGAGTTGCCGCCGAAGCCGCCACCGCCACCGCCGCCGTTGTTGCCGCCGAAGCCGCCACCGCCACCGCCGGAGCGCTGGGTGCGGGTGACCTTGGCAGAGGCATAACGCAGCGAGGGGCCGATTTCGTCGACCTCAAGCTCCATTACGGTGCGCTTTTCGCCTTCTTTGGTTTCGTACGAACGCGACTTCAGGCGGCCCTGGCAAACTACGCGGGTTCCCTTGGTGAGGGACTCGGCGACGTTTTCAGCAGCTTCACGCCAGACAGACGCGCGGAGGAACAGCGTTTCGCCGTCCTTCCACTCGTTGGACTGACGGTCGAAGGTCCGCGGGGTCGAGGCAATGGTGAAGTTCGCCACTGCCGAACCGGACGGAGTGAACCGCAGTTCCGGGTCGTTGGTTAGGTTACCGACGACGGTGATTGTTGTCTCGCCTGCCATGAAAGCCTCCTGATATCAGTACGGGTTGCCGAAATTATTCTGCGGAAACCTTTGCAGCGTCCTTAGCGGCCTTCTTGGCATCCTTCTTCGAGATCTTCTGCTCTTCCGGGCGGATGATCTTGGTGCGCATGATGGTCTCATTGAGGCTCAGCTGGCGATCAAGCTCGGCTGCTGCTGCAGGCGTACCGGTGAAGTTAACCACCGCGTAGATGCCTTCAGTCTTTTTCTGGATTTCGTAGGCCAGTCGACGACGGCCCCAGATGTCTACCTTGTCGATGGTTCCACCATCGTTGCGGACAACATTGAGGAACTTGTCGAGCGAAGGCTCGACGGTACGCTCTTCGACCTCGGGGTCGATGATTACCATCAGTTCATAAGCACGCATTTGTGAACCCACCTCCTTTGGGCTATACGGTCACGGCATTTCCGTAACAGGAGGTTCTTTTGCGTTGTCTCCCCTCGGCATGCAGCTGATCCGCAGCGGGGGGAATCTGCCGGCCGAAGCCGACAGCACAGACTTTCTTATCCTATCCGATTTCCCGGGACGGGATTGACACGCCGGGATCCGCCGACCCTTCCGTCCGGGTCAGGCCGCCCCCGCCGCGAAGAACAACTGTGCCACTGCGGCCAGGCGCCGGGGGTCCTGCACGCCTGCCATTTCCCGGGCCGAGTGCATGGAGAGTACGGGAATCCCGACATCCACGGTCCGGATGCCGAGCCGGGTTGCGGTCAGGGGTCCAATGGTGGAGCCGCAGGGGACGGAGTTGTGGGAAACGAATTCCTGGTACGGCACCTCGGCGGCCGCACAGAGGCTCGCCCAGCGGGCCATGCCGGGGGCGTCGGTGGTGTAACGCTGGTTGGCGTTGATCTTCAGCAGCGGCCCGCCGTTGAGCACCGGGTGGTTGGCGGGATCATGCCGCTCCGCGTAGTTGGGGTGGACGGCGTGGCCGACATCCGCGGAAATACAGAAGGAGGCGGCCATCGCGCGGGCACGGTCCGCCGTCGTCGCGCCGAGTCCGTCACCGATCCGCAGCAGTACATCTTCGAGGAACGGGCCGGCAGCGCCGGACCGGCTGCCGCTGCCCACCTCTTCATGGTCGAACGCCGCGAGGACGGCAACCGGTGCGGTGGGCGCGACGTCGGCCGCGATAAGTGCGACGACGCCGGCGTGGACAGAGGAAAGGTTGTCCAGCCGCCCGGAGGCGAAGAACTCCCCCTCGGCGCCGAAAACCTGCGGTGCCTGGGTGTCGGCGGCAACGATGTCGTAGCCGCCGATCTCCTCCGGGGCCAGGCCGGCCTTGGCCGCCAGCAGAGCCACGAGGTCGGAAGTGGACGGGTCCCCCAGTCCCCAGACCGGGTTCATGTGCTGTTGTTTATCCAGCTTCAAGCCCTCATTCACGGCCCGGTCCAGGTGGATGGCCAGCTGCGGAAAGCGCATCAGCGGGCCGGTCTCCACGAGCCGCTCCTCGCCGGCCAGGGTGACCATCCGTCCGGCAAGCTGCAGCTCCCGGTCCAGCCAGGAGTTCAGCAGCGGGCCGCCGTAGACTTCGACGCCGGCCTGCAGCCAGCCGAGCCGTCCGGTGGTGGGCCGGGGCTTGAGCTTGAAGGACGGGGAATCGGTGTGGGTACCGAAGATCGAGAACCCGGTGGCGGGGCCGGCGGCCTCAGGCGTGACCCAGGCGATGAATGCGCCGTCGCGCACCACAAAGAATTTTCCGGACGAGCGCGGGAAATCCCCGGTCTCGAGTACTTCCGTGAACCCTGCCTCCGCCAGGCGGCGCGCGCCTTCACGCGCCGCGTGGAAGCTGGAGGGTGAGGCGCTGACAAACGCGCCGAGGTCATTTATGTGGGCCAATGCGTCAGACATGCTCCGATTCAACCAGAGCCCGCCGCCCCGGCGTAACCATCGGCCTTCCGGGACGTAAAGAACCCCCGGCAAGACCATTGCCGGGGGTTGTGGAGGTGATGTCCGGTGAAGGCGGGGGCGGCCGTTCTTCCGCCGCCGCCTTCACCGAAGTCCGGGTTTCCCTTAGACGTCGCGGCGCTTGGTGACGATCAGGGCAGCAATGAGCAGGACCACGGCCCAGGCCGCCAACACCAGGCCGCCCTGCAGCTGGGTCAGGGCCCCTTCGGCGGTGGCCCCGGCGGTGACCAGCTGGGTGCCGGCGTTGCTCGGCAGGAACCGCGCGGCGTCGGGGATCCAGTCGGCGATTCCCTGCACAATCTGAACCACCAGCGGCAGTACGAAGATGATGCCGATGGCGGTGACCACTCCCCCGGCGGTGTTGCGCAGCAGCGTGCCGATCGCCATCGAGAACACGGCGATCAGGGCCAGGCAGGTACCGGTGTTCAGGATGCTGGCGAGCACGCCGTTGTCATCCAGCGACAGGCTGAGGTCCCCGCTGTCCAGGATTGGCTGTGCCACCAGGAAGGAAATGAAGGCGGCGCCGGCGCCGATGACGAAGGAGATCACGGCAATGACCAGGGCCTTGGCCAGCAGTGCGGGGATCCGCTTCGGGACCGCACTGAACGTGGAGCGGATCATGCCGGTGCCCCACTCCGAGGCGATCAGCACCACGCCCAGCGAAGCGATCAGCAGCTGGCCGAAGAACAGGCCGCTGGCGGGTATTTCAGGCACCAGATCGGTGTATATCTTCGGATCGCCGAACGCCATGGCTTCTTCGGGGGTGCTCGCCGAGCTGATCATGTCCAGCACGGCCACCACCTGCCAGGCCGCCAGGGCGGCCAGGCCGACCATCACCACAACCGTGATGGCCAGCAGGATGACGGTGGAGGGTACGGTGTTGACCTTGATCCACTCGGATTTGAGGACCCGGCCGAAGTTGACACCGGAGCCGGTCGGGGCGGGCGCGCCGTGTTTGTTAGTTGATGTAGCAGTACTCACGGTGCTAGTTCCCCTTCCCGGAGGCAGCGCCCGCAGGAACAAGGTCCTGCGGCAGGTCCTGAGACCGGTATTCGACGTCGTCGCGTGTCAGTTCCATGTAAGCGTCCTCGAGGGACACCTGCTGGGGTGTCAGTTCGTACACCAGGATCCGGCGTTCCAGTGCCGTTTCGGCGATCAGGCGCGGATCGGCGCCGGTGATCTCCAGCAGCCCGCCTTCCTTCTCCACACCGGCAACCCCGGGGCGGTCCAGGGCAAGCAACAGCTCCCGCGGGCTGTCCGTGCGGACAAGCGTGCGGACCTTGTCCTCTCCGGCGATGATTTCGCTGATGGGGGCGTCGGCGATGATCCTGCCGCGGCCGATCACGATGAGGTGATCTGCGGTCTGTGCCATTTCGCTCATGAGGTGCGAGGAAAGGAAGACCGTACGCCCCTCCGATGCCAGCCCGCGGGCCAGGTGCCGCACCCAGAGCACTCCCTCGGGATCCAGGCCGTTGACCGGTTCGTCCAGGATGACCGTGTGCGGATCCCCCAGCAGCGCCACCGCGATGCCCAGCCGCTGGCCCATGCCCAGGGAGAAGCCGCCCACCCGCTTTTTCGCCACCGGAGAGAGGCCGGTGAGTTCAATGACCTCGTTGATCCGCTTGGTTGAAATACCGTGGGTGGCTGCCATCGCCCGCAGATGGTTGTACGCGCTGCGCTTGGTGTGCACGGCCTTCGCATCCAGCAGCGCTCCCACCTCGCGAAGCGGCGCCTTGTGCTGGGCGTAGGGCTTGCCGTTGACCAGAACCTTGCCGGCGGTGGGCCGGTCCAGGCCCACGATCATGCGCATGGTGGTGGATTTACCGGCCCCGTTCGGACCCAGGAAGCCGGTGACTTTGCCCGGCTGGACAGTAAAGGAAACATTATCGACGGCTGTTTTTCCGCCGTAGCGCTTGGAGAGGCCGGATGCCTCGATCATGGGTGATCCTCACGTTGGGAAGCAAAAGCTGGGGGGTCTACCTCCACCATAGAGGGCCGGCGCCGCAACGGGACCGGTCCAAGGGATGAATCAGGGGTCCCCCTTAGGGATGACTAGGGGTTTCCCCGACCCTGCCCGATGTCCCGGGATTGGTACTCGACCTCTCCTCGGGTCAACTCCATATAGGCGTCCTCCAGGGATGCCTGCAGCGGGGTCAGCTCCGTGACCAGGATCCGCCGTGACAGCGCGGCTTCGGCAATCCCGCGGGCGGACAGCCCGAGGATTTCGAGCTGGCCCGGTGCCGGCCGGCGTATTTCCACGCCGTCCGAACCTATTGCGGCCGCCAGGGCATCGACGTCGTCCGCGCGCACCAGGGTGCGTTCACGCCCGCTGCCGGCGAGGACCTGGTCCATGGGTGCGTCCGCCAGGATCCTGCCGCGGCCGATCACGATCAGGTGGTCGGCGGTCACTGCCATTTCGCTCATCAAGTGCGAGGAAATGAACACCGTGCGGCCCTCCGCGGCTAGGCCCCTGGCAAGATGCCGGACCCACTGCACGCCTTCCGGGTCCAGTCCGTTGACCGGCTCGTCGAAGATAAGCGTGCGGGGGTCTCCCAGCAACGCCGCGGCGATTCCCAGCCGCTGGCCCATCCCCATGGAGAAACCGCCCACGCGTTTGTTGGCCGCCGCTCCGAGGCCCGTCAGTTCGATGACCTCGGTGATGCGTTCCCTGGGAATGCCGTGGCTGGCGGCGAGCGCCCGCAGATGGTTGTATGCCGTCCGCTTAGGGTGGACAGCCTTTGCCTCCAGGAGCGCACCGACCTCCCGCAGGGGCGCCTTATGGTCGGCGTAGGGCCGTCCGTTGACCTCCACACTGCCGGCGGTTGGATGGTCGAGCCCCATGATCATGCGCATGGTGGTCGACTTGCCGGCCCCGTTCGGGCCGAGGAAGCCGGTGACCTTGCCGGGCTGGACATCGAAGGAGATGCCGTCGACGGCAGTCTTGCCGCCGAAGACCTTGGCGAGGCTGCGGGCCTCAATCATGGTTGATCCTCGTTTCCGAAGGGCTCCGCCCCGCTACCGGGAGCTGATCGACTCAAACTTCCGTACCGCCAGCGGGACGAAGACGACGAGCATCACGACCGCGCCGATCACCACCGTGGCAACGGCGTTCTGCATCGGCCAGGTGTCCGGCACCGGGGCGGTGCCGAGGTTGCCGAACAGTTCGCGCACGGCCTGCACGAGTGCCGAGACCGGGTTCCAGTCCGCAAAAGCCTCCAGCGGGCCGGGGAGGGTGGAACTCTGCACGAATGCGTTGGAGATAAAGGTGATCGGAAACAGGATCATAAAGGACGCGTTGTTGATTGTCTCCGGTGAACGCACCGACATACCGAGCAGGGCCATGACCCAGCTGAAGGCGTAGGAGAACAGCAGCAGCAGGGCGATGGCGGCCACGAACCGGCCGGGCGTGGAGTTCACCCGCCAGCCCACCAGCAGGCCGGTACCCATCATGATGAGCATGGAGATCCCGTTGAGCGCCAGGTCGGCGTTGGTCCTGCCGATCAGCACCGCGGACGGGCTCATCGGCAGGGTCCGGAAGCGGTCAATGATCCCCTCCTTCAGGTCCTGCGCCATGGCGGAGCCGGAGAACGTGGACCCGAACACCACGGTTTGGGCGAAGATGCCCGCCATCAGGAACTGGGTGTAATCCGTCCCCGCAACGGCAATGGACCCGCCGTAGACCTGGCTGAACAGCAGCACGAACATGATCGGCTGCAGCACCGCGAAGATGATCATGTCCGGGGACCGCTTGATCTTGATCAGGTTCCGTTTGGTGACGGTCCACCCGTCCCCTGCCCACCGTGCCGGAAGACTGGGGGTGCCGGTCCGGATGCCGGTTGCGGATACTGCCGCGCTCATCGGCGTGCCTCCTCTTTCTCCGTTTCGCTGTCCTCTGCGGTCGGCTTGCCGGTGAGCTGCAGGAAGACGTCGTCCAGGGTGGGGCGGCGGATGCCGGCGTCGTGCAGTTCGATGCCGCCGGCCTCCAGCTCGGACAGGATGCGCTGGAGCGCTGCGGGACCGTCGACGACGGCGACCTCCAGGGTCCGGCCGTCGCCGGAAACGTGCGGATCGCCCGAACCGTGCCGGCCCAGGATGGTCACCGCTGCGTCAGCGTCCTCCTGGCGGTGCAGGGCCACCGCCACTCGGTGCCCGCCGATCTGTGCCTTCAGGTCATCCGAGGTCCCCTCGGCGATAACCTTCCCCTCATCGATCACGGCCACCTTGTCTGCCAGCTGGTCCGCTTCCTCCAGGTACTGGGTGGTCAGCAGCAGGGTGGTTCCCCGGGCCACGAGGTCGGTGATGACGCCCCACAGTGCTATCCGGGACCGCGGATCCAGCCCCGTTGTCGGTTCGTCCAGGAACAGGACCCGGGGTTGGTTCACCAGCGCGCCGGCGAGATCCAGGCGGCGGCGCATGCCGCCGGAATAGCCCTTGACCGGCCGGTTGCCGGCGTCGGAAAGCTCGAACATGTCGATAAGTTCGATCGCCCGTTCCTTCGCGCGCCGGGCAGGCAGGTGGTACAGATGCCCCACCATGTCCAGGTTTTCGATACCGGTGAGGTTTTCGTCCACGGCGGAGTACTGGCCGGACACTCCAATGACCCGGCGTACTTCTTTGGGGTTGGAGAGAACGTCTATGCCGTCAATGACGGCTGTGCCCGAATCGGGCCGGATCAGGGTGGTGAGGACCTTGACGGCAGTCGTTTTCCCGGCCCCGTTGGGGCCCAGCAAAGCGGTCACCGTTCCTTCAGGGACAGTAATATCCAGTCCGTCCAGGGCATGCACGGGACCGGATTTCGAGGAGTAGACCTTGGTCAGCCCCTCGGCGGAAATCAACGGCGTGGACTGTGGTGAAAAGGACATGGGTCGAGGGTAGGACCGGGAAGGGCCCCCGCGCCCGTGCTTTGCGGACAGAAACGGTCCGCAGCTTTAGGCGGGTTCGGACCCGGCCTTCTGCTCGGCGGCGGCCGGAGCAAAAGCAATGGAAACCAGCATGGCTGCGCCCACCACCAGCAGGGCGTTGCGTATGCCCCAGTGTTCGCCCAGGAAACCCAGCACCGGCGGTCCGACGAAGAAGGCCATGTAGCCGATGGTGGACACCACCGATACCCGGCCCGCGGCATGGACCGGATCTTCCCCCGCGGCAGACATGCCCATCGGGAAGCCCAGGGCCGCACCGATGCCCCACAGCACGGCGCCGAGGGCGGCGAGACCGAGGTTCGGGGCGAAAACGAAGAGCAGCAGTCCGGCCAGGGAGGCGCTCATGCACACCCGCAGCGCCGGTACGCGGCCCATCCGGTCGATCAGCCGGGCACCGAACCAGCGGGTAAGGGTCATGGCTGCCACGAAGACGCCGAACATCACGGCGCCGGCGGACTCACTGGTGCCCAGTCCGTCCACGGTCGCCTTGGCAACCCAGTCATTTGCCGCACCTTCGGTGAGGGCTGCGCCCATGACGACGACGCCGATCAGCAGCGTCCTGCCCTCCCGCCAGGCACCGAACCGGGAGGGTTTAGCCGTCGCGTCGGCGCCGTGGCCTGCAGATGCGTGCGGCAACTGGAGGAAGTTCCGCGGCACGATCAGCACCGCCACGCAGACCACCGTCAGGATGCCCAGCAGATGCAGGGACAGCGAGATTCCCGCCCAGGAGAGCAACGCACCGATCATGGCACCCACAAACGCCCCGGCGCTGAAGGCGCCGTGGAACTTGGGCATCACCGTCCGGCCCACCCGGCGTTCGACGTCGGCCCCTTCCAGGTTCATGGCGACATCCCAGCCGGCAATGCCGACGCCGAAGACCAGCAGACCGGCACCGGTCAGCGGAATCGACCCCAGGCTGAGTCCGGCGGCTATGACGAGGGAGGCTATCGACGTCGTAATTCCACCGGCGCGCACGGTGCCTGCGGTGCCGATGCGCTGCGCCACCGAACCGGCCAGCGGCAGCGCGGCCACGGATCCGATGGCCGAGAACAGCAGGAGCAGGCCAACACCGGCGGCGCCGATCCCCAAATCCTCTGCGGCGGCCGGAATGCGGGCTGCCCAGCTGGCAAACACCAAGCCGTTGAGGCCGAAGATCACGAAGACGGCGATGAGCGCCTTATTCACTCCGGTTTCATGGCGGAGGGCGGCATCATTGAGGGGCTGCGCACTGTTTTCGTTCACGCCAGTATTGTCCCCTACCGCACACGCTCCACGCGTTTCTCGTCCCAGACCGGTGTCTCGGACTCGTAGACCCTGCCGTCGGAGCCGAACACCAGGAACCGATCGAAGCTGCGGGCAAACCAGCGGTCGTGGGTGACCGCCAGGACGGTCCCCTCGAACGCGTCAATGGCCTTTTCCAGCGCCTCGGCCGAGTGCAGGTCCAGGTTGTCGGTGGGCTCATCCAGCAGGAGCAGGGTGGCGCCGGACAGCTCCAGGAGCAGGATCTGCATCCTCGCCTGCTGGCCGCCGGAGAGCGACTCGAACTTCTGCTCCGAAGAGGCGGCCAGCCCGTAGCGGTCCAGGGCGCCCGCGGCTGCTTCGCGGCCCAGCCCGGAGCGGTGTTCGTCGCCGCGGTGCAGGATGTCCAGCAGGGTCCGTTCGGCCAGGTCCGGGCGCATCATGGTCTGGGCGAAGAACCCGGGCCGGATGCGGGCACCCAGCTTCACCGAGCCGGCATGCGGCACCGGGGCGATCTCCACCTCCGACACCGGTTCGTGTTCCCGGTCCGGATCGCTGCCGCCCAGGGCCAGCAGGCGCAGGAAGTGGGATTTTCCGGAGCCGTTGGAGCCGAGCACCCCCACCCGGTCGCCGAACCAGATCTCGGTACTGAACGGTTTCATCAGGCCGGTCAGTTCCAGCTTCTCGGCGACGACGGCGCGCTTGGCCGTGCGGCCGCCGCGCAGCCGCATCTTGACGTTCTGTTCCACCGGCAGGGCCTCCGGCGGCCCGGCTTCCAGGAACTTGGCCAGCCGGGTCTGGGCGGCGTGATAGCGGTTGGCCATGTCGGAGCGGAACGCGGCCTTGTTCTTGTACATGTTGACGAGTTCCTTGAGCTTGAGATGCTCCTCGTCCCACCGCCGGCGCAGTTCCTCGAACCGGGCGTTGCGGTCTTCCCTGGCCTTGACGTAGCTGCCGAATGCGCCGCCGTGGATCCATGCGGAGGCGCCGTTGATGCCCGGCTCCAGGGTCACGATGCGGGTGGCGGCGTTGTCCAGCAGCTCCCGGTCGTGGCTGACGAACAGCACGGACTTCTTGGAGGCGGCAAGTTTTCCTTCGAGCCAGCGTTTGCCTGGCACGTCGAGGTAGTTGTCCGGTTCATCCAGGAGCAGGAGCTCGTCGGGGCCGGCGAAAAGCGCTTCCAGGACCAGCCGCTTCTGCTCGCCGCCGGAAAGGGTGGCGGCCTTGCGGTACTGCGCCCGGTCGAAGGGCAGCCCGAGCGCCGCCATGGTCACCTCGTCCCAGACCGTCTCCTGCTCGTACCCGCCGACGTCGCCCCATTCGGTGATGGCGGTGGCATAGCGCATCTGGGTGGGCTCGTCGTCGTGCTCCATCATGGCCAGCTCGGCGGCGTCCACTTCGCGGGCAGCGGCAGCAAGTGCCGGCGGCGCGGCCGAGACGAGCAGGTCGCGGACCGTGCTGTCATCCCGGACCTGCCCGACGAACTGGCGCATGATGCCCATGTTCCCGGACCGGGAAACCGTGCCCTCGTCCGGCATCAGGTCACCGGCGATGATCCGGAGCAGGGTGGTTTTTCCGGTGCCGTTGGGGCCGATCAGAGCGGTCTTGTGCCCGTCGCCGACCTTGAAGCTGACGCCGTTGAGCAGCTGCCGTCCGTCGGAGAGGAAATAGTCAATGTTGGATACGTCGAGGTGCGCCACGTACCCATCTTGCCATCCTTCCGTCCCTCCCTCCGGTGGCCCGGTGCCGCCGTCGGGGCATACGATGAAAACCCCGAGAATCAGCGAAAGCAGGACTGAAATGATCTTCATAACCGTCAAGTTCCTCGTCAAGCCCGAGTGGACCGAGCGCTGGCCGGAACTGACCGCCGGCTTCACCGAAGCCACCCGGGCCGAGCCGGGGAACCTCTGGTTCGACTGGTCCCGCAGCCTGGAAAACCCCAACGAGTTTGTCCTCGTGGAGGCGTTCAAGGACGACGCCGCGGCCGCCCACGTCCAGAGCGACCACTTCCAGCAGGCCATGAAGGACATGGTCCCGGCGCTGGTGGAAACCCCGAAGATCATCAACACCGTCATTGAGGGCGAAGAATGGTCCCGGATGGGTGAGCTGACGGTCGAATAGGGCCGCTTTTCGTCCGGAGCCTTCGTCCGGAGCCGGAGTGCTGTCAGTCTGCGAAGGTGAGGGAGAGTTCCTCGCCGTTGATCTCCACTTCGGCGTACATCCAGTAAAGCTGGTAGCTCTCCCGCTCCGGTTGCCACGAACCGCCCCGATTCACTTCGGCGTCCAGGATGAATTCCCCGTCCACGGCCCGCACCGGGAACGGTCCCGTGGGATCGCTTTCGATGGGGTCGAGGGTGGGCGGAGTCTTCATGCTCCAGGAGATGTTCCGGTAACTATCCGGATCCTCGGCCGTCCACTGGTTCGGGCAGCCCTTCGGCATCAGTTCAGTCGCCTTCATGCACTTTTCGAGGTGCGCCGTTAGCCCGGCCTCGATTTCCCCGCGGCCGGCTTCCGTGACCTGCGGCTTCAGGTCGACGGTTCCCGCCCGTACAGCCGCAGCGCCGTCCGGGTTCAGGCGCGCGCTCACCACCCGGTCCGGATAGCCGGAATAAGGGCTGCCGGTAGCGGCACTCAGGGTGTAGTCGCCGGGCAGGAAATTAAACACCGTGCTTCTGCGGAGCGCCTCCATGTCCTGGCCGGGGATGTCCACCCCGTTGACAGCGACGGCAGTGGCGTCTCCCCGCAGGATGTAGTGCACCTGGGTGCTCCCCAGGCCGATATTCAGCTTCCATTTCCGAAAGAACAACGCTTCGCTGCCGGCGGTGCGCAGATCCAGTGTTACGGCATGGCTGTCGCCGCCCTGTTCGATGTCCACGCTCACGTCAGCCTGGCCGTCGGTGACCACCACATCGGTCACTTCAAAGCCGGTGATTGTGTTTTCCGCCTCGGCGTACACCTCGTTGGTCATCAGGGAGTAGTCCTCCCAGTCAAGGTCGGGACCCATGCCGATGGCCCGTTCCACGTCACCGTCGACAATTGCCTGAAGATACTCTTCAGCCAGCACCTGCGGGCCGTACACGGTCTCGTTGAAGTGCCTGAAAGCGAAGTAGCCTCCTGCAACCAATGCCGCCAGCACGGCGACGGTAACGCCGGCGGCGATCAACAGGGTGTTGCGCTGCGACGGGTCGGCTTTGGGCGGTTCCTGTCCCTGCATGCCGTTCTGTCCGGGCGGCGGCGGCCACTGCTGTTTTGGCCACTGCTGCCGGTCTTCACTGCCCGCACCCGGCGGCGGCGAGGCTGGGTACACCCCTGCCCCCGCCCCCGGCCCGTAGTAATCGACATTCTGGTCCGCCATGACTTGTTCCCCCGGTTCAAGTACCCGGCTGCGCGGCCGGCACTCGATAACTTATCGGGTTTTATGACGGAGGTAACAATTACGGCCCCGCCGGATCCGGCGGGGCCGCCTGCTGCTAGTCGGCGAAAGTCATGGTGATCGTTTCGCCCTGGATGTCCACCATGGCGGGCAGCGAGTAGAGCTCAACAGTTCCCTTCATGGCCCGCCACTCGTCACCCTCCTTCATTTCCGCATCCAGGGTGAACTGCCCGTTTACTAGCTCCACCGAGAACGGGAATGACGGGTCCCCCTCAATCGACTCGTAAGCGGGTTCCTTGGCCATGCTCCATTTGATGTTGCGGAAGTTGTTGGGATCCTCGCCGTCCGCTTGGTTTGGGCAGCCCTTGGGCTGCAGTTCCGTCAGCTTCAGGCAGCTTTCCAGGTGCGCCTTTGTCCGGGCCTTGATCTCCTCGCGCGCCGCGTCCGTGATCTCCGGGATGAATGCGACCCCCATCAATGATTCCTGGCCGTCCAGGCGGACGGACATTTTCTCGTCCCCGCCGTAGCTGACGAACTTCGTTCCGGTAGGTGCATTGAAGGTGTACTCGCCCGGCAGCACGGCCAGCTTCCTGCCGTCCTCGGGCATTTCCACGCTGACGCCGTTTACGGCAGGTTCGGAGGCATCCTCATCCAGCGTGTAGCGCAGCGACCAGGAGCCCAGCGGGGCGTCCAGCTTCCACTTCTTGAAAAACACTGCCTCCGTGCCGTTCTCTGACAGCTCCAGCTTCATGGCCTGGGTGTCGTCCCCCTGTTTGACGTCCACGGTCACGTCAGCGGTGCCGTCGTTGACCACCACATCGGTCACTTCGAATCCGCTGATCCTGTCGGTGGCCTTCGAGTAAACCTCGTTCGTCATCAACGAGTAGTCCAGCTCATCCCCGGTGGCAGGAGCCATTTCCATGGCGCGCTCAACGTCCGCGTCGACGAGCGCCTGGAGGTATTCCTCTGCCTGCACCCGGGGGCTGTAAGTCGTCTCGCTGAGGTGTTTGTAGCCGAAGAACCCTCCGACGCCCAGAATCACCAGCAATCCAGCCGCAACGCTGCCGGCAATGATCAGGCCTTTACGCCGCTTCGGGTTCGGCTGCTTCGATGCCTGTCCCGGCAGTCCGGGTCCCCCGGGTGGCGGAGGAGCCGCCTGGGGCCATTGCCCCTGCGGTCCCGGTGCCTGCGGAGCAGGGGGATTGGGCTGGTGCGGCTGCTGTGGTTGTTGCTGCTCGGCGCCCGGACCGGGCGGCGGCGGAGCCCCCTGGTTCCCCTGTGCGCCAACAACCGGACCGTGGCTATCCATTTGTCTGTCCCCCATGACTTGTCCCCCAGTTCAAGTACCCGGCTACGGTGCCGGTACCGGATAACATACAAGGCTTTATGGCATGGGTCACAATCACGGCAGGGCGGGAAACGGGGTGCCGAGGACCCCCGGATAACCGGGAGGCGGAGGTCCCTAGCGGGCTCCCTGCGCAGGTTCCAGTGAGGGCATCGGCAGCCCGAACACGTCCTCCAGTGCCAGCTTCGCAGCATGCAGGCCGCCCATCCCGTGAACGCCCGGCCCCGGCGGGGTGGAGGCCGAACTGAGGTAGACACCGGGAAGCGCCGTACGCCACGGCTTCGGGGACAGGACCGGCCGAATCAGCATCTGGGCCAGCGTCACTGCCCCGCCGCCGAAGTCCCCGCCCACATAGTTGGCGTTGTACCGGGCCAGGTCCGCCGCCGTCGTCACCCGCGAATCGACAACCACATCCCGGAAGCCCGGCGCGAAACGCTCGATCTGCGCCGTGACCGCTTCCGTCATGTCCACCGTGGATCCGGCTGGCACATGGCAGTAGGACCAGAGCACGGAACGGCCCGCCGGGGCCCGGGTGGGATCGAAGCCGCTGGGCTGGGACAACAGGACGTAGGGGCGGGCCGGGTGCCGGCCGGCGGCGACGTCGGCCTCCGCTGCGGCCAGTTCCGCCCGGGTGCCGCCCAGGTGGGCGGTGCCGGTACGGGCCATTTCCGGATTCGCCCAAGGGACCGGACCGGAGAGGATGAAGTCCACCTTGCAGGCGGCATTGCCGTAGCGGAAGCGTTCCAGCGCCCGCGCATAGCGCGGAGGCAGGCGGTCCCCGCCCAGCTCCAGCAGCACCGAAGGGGAGACATCGAGGATGACGGCCCGGGAGCCGGCCACCTCGTCCAGGGAGGTGATGCGGTGGCCGGTGGAGATCCTGCCGCCGTGCGCCCGCAGATCGTCGGCCATCGCCTCGGCGATGGCCTGGGAACCGCCTACCGGGATGGGCCAGCCGACTGAATGGGCGAGCGTCCCGAGCATCAAACCGCCTCCGGCGGAGGGCAGGGAAGGCATTTTCCCCACCGGATGCGCCGCTACGCCGGAGAGCAGCGCCGGTGCAGCGTCCTCCACGAACCGCCGGTTCCACATGGGCGTGCCCTGGTCCAGGGCGGCCAGGCCGAAGCACGCCAGCGCAATCGGATCCCGGGGGACGCTCAGGAGGGAACCCATCAGCAGTTCAGTGACTGCTTCGCTGCGCCGGACCAATGGCTCCATCAGCCGTCGGTAGGCGGCACCGTCCCTTCCGAGTCCCTCCACCGTCCGGTCCAGGTCCCGATACGCCAGTGCGGCGCGTCCGCCGTCGAGCGGCGAGGCGTAGGAAATCTCCGGCACCACCAGGTCAATCCGCCGGTCCAGTCCGAAGCTGCGGAAGAACGGAGAGGCCAGGGCCATGGGGTGCACTGCGGAGCAGATGTCGTGCAGGTGGCCGGGTGCCATCAGTTCCCTGGTGCGGCTGCCGCCGCCCACCGTGGACTGGGTTTCGAACACCTCGACCTTGAGGCCGGCGCGGGCCATGATGACCGCCGCCGCGAGTCCGTTGGGACCGGCCCCGACTACACTGACATCGCTCATTAGGCCGCCTTTTCGCCCTTCCGTCCGGGGATCCGGCCGGCCAGACCCTTGGCAGAGGCCGGCAGGCTGCGCAGCTTCGCGGGCCCCTCGCGCCGCAGCTTCAGGGCGTTTGCCACCAGAGCGTACCGCAGCGGGTGGAGGGGAACGTCATAGGTAGTGGGGATGGTGACCACGGTCTTGGAGAAGTTCCGCTTGAACGTGGTGACGTTAATCAGGCTCGGGTAGTTGTCGCTGACGATCCCGGTCAGCCCGCACGCCGTGTTGCCCGCTTCCTTGAGGACCTTGAAGGCCTCCCAGAGCAGCAGGTAGGGCGCGTTGGTCTTGCGGGCGCTGTGCGAGCTCGCCGCGAAGTAGTAGACGGAGTAGCCGCGGTACTCGGTGGTGATCAGCCAGGACACGGCCTGTCCGTCCATGTAGGCCACCATGAGGCGCAGATGGTCACCGAGTTCGGTAAGCAGGGTTTCGTAGAAGGAGGACTCGAAACTCGAGAAGCCGTCCCGCGAAGCGGTTTCCTGCATGATGGGGAAGAGTTCGGTGCGGAACACCTCCGCCCAGCGTGCGCGCTCGATGGTCTGGACCTTGACGCCCAGCTTCTCCGCCTTGCGGATCAGGTTCCGCGCGTTGGAACGGAAAGACGCGAAGATTTCGTCCGTATCCGGAGTCAGGTCGACGACGATTTCCCGTTCGTACCAGCCGTGTTCCAGCGGACCGGTGACGGGTGGCTGCGGATGCGCGATCTGCATCCGGATGTACAGCGGGTCCACGGCGGGATCAGCCCGGAACTGTTCCTGCACGGTGGAAACGAGCCGGGCCTCGGCGTTGTGCGTGCGCGTGGTGAACCAGGTGGGGCCGTTAACGACCACCAGCGACGGCCGCAGCCGCCGTTCGGAGCGGAGGTAACTGGCGGTGGCAACCAGGGTGCCGCCGTCGTAATAGGCCCAGATGCCGTAGGGGCTGCGGCCAAGCTTCCGCTCAAAATCCGCCCAATAGGGGGTCTGCTCCAGCGGGATCACCACATCGGGGTGCGCGGCGGCGAGCGCCTCGAACTCCTCGTGGCTGAGCTGCTCGGAACGGTATGGAACGGGGGTCACTGTGCTTCTTTCGCCGGGGCCGCATGCGTTTCCAAGGATACCGGCCTTCGCCGCCGCAGGGCCCAGCGGTCGGGGGCGCCGTTGAACGGTCCGCCCTGCGGATCGTCGACGCCGTGCCGGCGCACGGGGTCGCCGTCGGGCTCCAGGATGTCGGACACCACCCGGTACATCAGATAGAGCGTGGCCAGCACGTGGCCCAGCACCGCCAGCACATAGTAGGGCGAATCGAGGTTGTTCTCGGCCGCTCCGCCGGAGGTCTCTTTCGCGAGGTACATCCAGATAGCCCACCAGTGCATCACTTCGAAGAACTGCCAGATCAGGAAGTCGAGCCACCTCGGCCGGGCCAGGGCGACCAGGGGAATGAGCCAGAGGACAAACTGCGGCGAGTACACCTTGTTGGTGAGGACGAATGCCGCCACAATCAGGAAAACCAGCTGCGCCAGCCGCGGCCGCCGCCCGCAGCGCAGCGCCAGCACGGCGATTCCAAGGCACGCCAGCGCAAACAGCAGGTAAGCCCACAGATTGATGAATTCGGGTCCGACGCCGGTTCCGCCGGCCCGCTCCACGGTCAGGTTCCAGGCGAACCAGATCGACGAGTAGCCCGCCGGGCGCTCCGCGGTGAACGTGAGGAAGAAGCGCCAGGACTCGTAATCGCGGAGCAGGAACGGCAGGTTGACGGCCAGCCAGGTTGCTGCCGCAGCCGTGAAGGTCAGCACCGCCGGCCGCAGGCGGAGTGTCCGCAGCGCGAGCACCAGCACGGCGCCGAGAATCAGCACGGGATAAAGCTTCAATGCGGCGCCCAGCCCGATCAGCACTCCTGCTGCCACCGGACGGTTCCGGGCAAAAGCCAGCATGCCGGCCGTGGCCAGCATCACTGCGAAAATGTCCCAGTTGATGAACACCGACAGGATCGCCGCCGGGGCGACGGCCACCATGGCTGCGTCCCATGGCCGGCGCCCGGCCAGGCGCATGGTTGCTATGACCGTGGCAATCCAGGCCCCCGTGGCCAGGAGCGCGTTGACGTCGAAATACTGCAGCGACCTCAGGGCCGTGCCGCCTTCGCCGGGAACCACCAGTGCGGTGGCACCGGCCAGGAGTCCCAGGAGGACCGGATACTCAAAAAGGGTGCCCTCCGTCAGGAACGGGAAAACGCCGTCGCCTATCCCCCGGGTACGGAAGAGCTCCGGCCAGTCCGAATAGCAGGCGGAGTAAAACTGGTCCGGAGTGCCCCAGCCGCCCGCACGGCAGGGAGTCTTAACCAGGACGGCCAGCAGCGCGGAGACGATCGTGAACAGGACCAGCACCCGTTCCACGGTGAAAAATCCGGGCGAGACCATGCCCGGGGCGGCGTGGCGGCCCATGGGGCCGCCGATGCCTTCCGCGAACTTCCTCAGGAACGGATCGTTGCGGGAGGGCGCCGCAATGCGCTGCGGGCCGCGCCGGGAGTTGGGCTGCATGGGTCCAGTATCCACTAGCGAACCACCGCTTCGGTCCCGGCGGGGAACCGGGGAAACGGACGGGGTAACGAGGGAAAATGCCCCTTGATGACCCGGCGGTCCGGACCCAAACCGAAGATGTGATGCCAAGCACGTAGACTGTGGAGGTTGTCTGCGCCGGGGGCGCAGCGTTCAACATTTTTCTTCAAAGGAGAACCGTGTCCGAGAACCCCATCCGGGTGGCAATTGTCGGTGTTGGAAACTGCGCAGCTTCGCTGGTGCAGGGTGTCCAGTACTACCGAAGCGCCGATCCCAACGAAACCGTCCCTGGCCTGATGCACGTGAAGTTCGGCGAATACCACGTCAATGACGTGCAGTTCGTTGCCGCGTTCGACGTCGACAGCAAGAAAGTCGGCCTTGACCTGGCTGATGCGATCGGCGCAAGCGAGAACAACACCATCAAGATCGCCGACGTCCCGCAGACCGGCATCACCGTGCAGCGCGGGCACACCCTAGACGGGCTGGGCAAGTACTACCGGGAGACCATCACCGAATCCGATGCGTCGCCGGTGGACATTGTTGCCGCCCTTCGGGACAACGCGGTGGACGTTATGGTCTGCTACCTGCCGGTCGGTTCCGAGCAGGCTGCGAAGTTCTACGCCCAGTGCGCCATCGACGCCGGTGTCGCCTTCGTCAACGCGCTGCCCGTCTTTATTGCCGGCACCAAGGAGTGGGCGGATAAGTTCACCGCCGCCGGCGTGCCGATTGTCGGCGACGACATCAAGAGCCAGATCGGTGCGACCATCACGCACCGCGTCATGGCCAAGCTGTTCGAGGACCGCGGCGTCATCCTGGACCGCACGTACCAGCTGAATGTCGGCGGCAACATGGACTTCAAGAACATGCTCGAACGCGAGCGCCTGGAATCCAAGAAGATTTCCAAGACGCAGGCCGTCACCTCCAATACCTCGGCCCACCTGAAGGCCGACGACGTCCACATCGGCCCGTCGGACTACGTCGCGTGGCTCGATGACCGCAAATGGGCCTTCGTCCGCCTCGAGGGACGCAACTTCGGCGACGCTCCGGTGTCCCTGGAGTACAAGCTGGAGGTCTGGGACTCCCCCAACTCCGCCGGCGTCATCATCGATGCCGTGCGTGCCGCCAAGATCGCCCTGGACCGCGGCGTCGGCGGTCCCATCCTCTCGGCCTCGAGCTACTTCATGAAGTCGCCGCCGGAGCAGTACAACGATGACCTCGCCAAGGAAAAGGTAGAGCAGTTCATCCGCGGCGAGGTCGAGCGCTAGGACCCCGGCAGCACAAGGCCCCCGTCCCCGGAACGCTCCGGGACCGGGGGCCTTGCCGTGCCCGGTCCTCCCCCGGGCCCCGGACCTGAATCCTAGATAAGTCCGCTCGGCGTCCCGTCCGCGGCGACACCCATGCGCAGCGCCGCAGGTTCCCTGGGCAATCCCGGCATGGTCATGACCGCCCCGGTCAGGGCCACCACGAAGCCGGCCCCGGTCTTGATGGACAGATCCCGCACGTGCAGGGTGAAGCCCGACGGCGCGCCCAGGGCCGCGGGGTCGTCGGAGAAGGAGTACGGCGTTTTGGCCATGCAGACCGGCAGGTGCTCCAGTCCCCGCGCCGCAATCTCCTCCAGCCGGCGCAGCGCGGCCGGGGCAAATTCGACGTCGGCGGCACCGTAAATCTCCCGGGCCACGGCCCGGATCTTCTGCTCCACCGGCAGCTCGTCCCGATAGAGGAACCGGAAGTCCGCCGGCCGCTCCAGGGCCCGGAGCACCGCCGCAGCCAGGTCATCGCCGCCCGTTCCGCCGCCGCCGTGCGCCCACACCTCGGCCACTGCAGCGCTGACGCCCTGCTCGGCGCACCAGTCCATCAGCCAGCGCAGTTCGGCATCCGTATCGGTGCTGAAGCGGTTGACCGCCACCACGGGGTTGATCCCGAACCGGCGGACGTTCTCCAGGTGCCGGTGCAGGTTGACGACGCCGGCCCGCAGTGCAGGAAGGTTCTCCGCCGCCAGGCCGGTCTTGGGCACGCCCCCGTGCATCTTCAGGGCACGGACGGTGGCCACCACCACTATGGCGTCCGGGGCGACATCCGCCACCCGGGACTTGATGTCCAGGTACTTCTCCGCCCCGAGGTCCGCCCCGAACCCGGCTTCCGTCACAACGAGGTCGGCCAGGCGGAGGGCAGCGGACGTGGCAATGACCGAATTGCAGCCGTGCGCGATGTTGGCGAACGGCCCGCCGTGGACGAGGGCCGGGGTTCCGGCCAGGGTCTGCACCAGGTTCGGTTTCAGTGCGTCGCGCAGCAGCAGCGTCATGGCGCCCTGCGCGCCGAGATCGGCAACGGTGACGGGCCGCCGGTCGTAGGTGTAGCCGACGGTGATCCGGGACAGGCGTTCCGTGAGGTCCGCCAGGTTCCGGGCGAGGCAGAAAACAGCCATCACCTCCGAGGCCACGGTGATGTCGAAGCCGTCCTGCCGCGGCACGCCCTGGGCCGGTCCGCCGAGGCCGATGACGACGTCGCGCAGGGCGCGGTCATTCATGTCCAGGACGCGTTTGATGGTGATGCGCCGCGGATCCAGGCCCAGCTGGTTGCCTTGGAAGATGTGGTTGTCCAGCAGTGCGGCCAGTGCATTGTTCGCCGAGGTAATGGCGTGGAAATCGCCGGTGAAATGCAGGTTAATGTCCTCCATGGGCACCACCTGCGAGTAGCCGCCGCCGGTGGCGCCTCCCTTCATACCGAGAACCGGACCCATGGACGGCTCACGCAGGGCAATCATCACGTTTTCCCCGGCCCGGTGCAGGGCGTCCGCCAGACCCACCGTCACAGTTGATTTGCCTTCACCGGCAGGCGTGGGGCTCATGGCCGTCACCAGGACCACCCGGCCGCGGACCGAATCCTCCCGCAGGAGCGCCGGGTCGATTTTCGCCTTGTACCGTCCGTAGGATTCCAGGGCGGCGTCGGGAATCGACGCGGCGCGGGCAATCTCCGTGATCGGCAGCAGGCGGGCCGCCCGGGAAATTTCGAGGTCCGAGGGCATATCGGCACTGATACGCATGTTCTGCGTTCCTTCCGCTGTGCCGTCAACGGATTCGCTGGACGGCTGCTGGTCGCTGGATGGAAGCCAAGCTACCAGCAGTGCCGGCCCGCGGGGGCTGCTTCGGCCTACTTGCGCACGGAACGGCTGGCGAACTGGTCCGCTGCCTCGCGGTAGCTTTCCGCCGTCAGCATGGCTGTCCGGCGCCAGCCGAACGCCTGGGCATGGGCGGCCGCGCCTTCTCCGAGCGCACGACGGCGGTCGGTGCCGTCGTAGAGTGCCTCCAGTTCGGCGGCCCACCGGCCCGGGGCGTGGCCGTCAACGAGAACGCCGCTGCTGCCGTTGCGCACGGCCTTGGGCAGCCCGCCCACGTTGGCGGCGAGGACAGGGGTGCCGCAGGCCTGGGCCTCGAGGGCAACCAGGCCGAATGATTCGCTGAAGGAAGGCACGGCCACAACGTCGGCGGACCGGAACCAGGCAGCGAGCTGGTGCGGCTCGACCGGCGGGCGCAGGGACACCGTGTCCTGCAGTCCCAGCCGGCGGACCAGCGGTGCCAGGTCAAGCACGGAGGAGCCGCTGCCGGCGCCGAGGATGCTTACGCGCAGGGGAATGTCCGGCCGGCGGCGGCGCAGCTCGGCGGCGGCCTCCACCAGGATCTGAGGGCCCTTCATGCGCTGGATCCGGCCGGCAAAGACCACATGGAAGACCCCGGGGAGGAAGCCCATTCCGGCCTGCACTCCGGGCCTGCCGCGTGGTGAAAACACATTCAGGTCCACGCCCGGCGCCACCACGTCCACAGACTCCGGATCGGCTCCGTAGAGCGTTTCCAGTTCGGCTGCCTCGGTGCTGGTATTGGCTATCAACCGGGTGGCGCCGCGGACTATCTGCTCCTCGCCGTCGATCCGGATCTGCGGCTCGAGCGCCTCGCCGGGCTGCCCCTGCAGGTTCTTGACCCGAGCCATGGTGTGCATGGTGTGGACCAGCGGAAGGTCCCACTGCTGCGCCACGGATAGTCCTGCGGCGCCTGAAACCCAGTAGTGGGAGTGGACAACGTCGAAACCGCCGTCCAGCAGGAACGGCTGCGCTTCTGCCACCGCGCCGGCCAGATCCAGGTACGGCAACTGTTCCTTGGCCACCTTGCGGACGGGACCGGCAACCACGTGGCGAACCTTCACCCCGGGGGCCAGGGCAACGTCGGCGGTCTGCAGCGGGTCGGTCGCCCGGGTGAAGATCTCCACCTCAGTACCTGCGCGTGCCAGTTCGAGGGCGACGGACCGGACGTAGACGTTCATGCCGCCGGCATCACCGGACCCGGGCTGTTCAAGCGGGGAGGTATGAAGGGAGAGCATGGCCACACGCTTGACCTGGGGCACTTCGCTCCCTTCCTGACCGTTATCTTCTCTATCGACTTTATAACGCCACGGGCTCGAGCTTTGTTTCCTGTCAGCCAGAACACGTCCGTCCCCTCGCCTCCGGACGCCGGGCACGGCACTGCCCGGCACCCCAAGGGAGGCGCCGGGCAGTGACGGTTGACCAGGTCCGGGCGGGTACTTCGATTACTTGACGGAATTGAAGTAGTGCATCAGCAGGTGACCCTGTTCGCCTTTCAGGGCCGCGTCCATCCGGGCATGGTGGACGGCATTGGAACGGAGAAAGGAGCTCCGCAGGCGCTTGAGCATTGTGTACACCCCCTTGGCTGCGCGTCGCAGGACAGGAGCGGCCTGTTCCGGAGGCCGGGCACGGGGCAGCAGCGGCTCGTCGCTGCCGGCGGCGTCATAGGGCAGCCGGTCCGGAAGTCCGGGCCGTGGGCCGGGTTGGTTGGTTTTGGGCAGAGTGGTATTGGGCAGGGGCAATTCAGGCATTGGAAGCTCCGACGGGGAGGCGCAAAAAAGGGCGCAAAAGAATAAGCGGATAAAAGGACGTCGAAATGACGCAGGAAACCAATAAAGGACGTTAAAGCGACGTCAAGGCGATTTGCGGTAAATACCCGACCATGACGCGGCAATGTCTTTCAAAGGGGAATTCCGGCTGCGGTTCCGCACACACCCGATACACGGGTTCCGCCAACTTCCCCTGGAAACGAGGGGTGCCCAAAGAGCGGGTGTGGAGTCGGACGGAAGTGCGCGGTGCTTGCCCCGGTGGCGTGGACGGCTTGCCGGGCCGGCAGCGTTTACGCTGAAACGGCCGACCAGCTGGCAGTCACGGTAAACCGGGAAGCGGCATAGGGCCGACCGGGGAGGACCGAAGGCGGTACCTGCGGATTCCGGAAGGACGGCCGGAGATTGCCGCCGGTGTTGCCACCGGTAACTACGATGTGAATTCCATTAGTGTTCATCAATCTCCACCTCCTGTTCGCGGTACCCGGGGTACTGGAGCCTGGCGTGGCTGCAGAAGCAGCTACATAAGCAGGGAATCCAGTTCGGTCTATTGCGGACAATTAATGTGCCCGCAAAAGAAAGGTACAACAGAGTTCGTGGCCCTGCCAAGCACTTTCACAAAATTCCCTAAAAAACTTTTATTCCAGGGTCGTGCGGGCAGGGCCGTATCGCGGTACTAGAGGTTCCAGCCGACAACGGCGGGCGTGTGTTTGTCCCAACCGAGGGTGCAGACCGCTGCGGTGCTGAGCGCAAAGTGCCGGCCCATCTCCGGGGCAAGGCCGAGCCAGCGGGCCGCCAGGATACGGAGGAAATGGCCGTGCGCCACGAGCAGGACCTTCTCCACCGGCGTCGCCTCGGGGTCGCGGTCCATTTCGGTGCCGCAGCCGGCCTGCACGGAGGAGATGATGAGGTCGGCCCGTGCGGCAACCTGTGCCAGGGTCTCCCCGTTGGGCACGCCGTCCTTCCAGATCAGGTACCCGGGATTCTCGGCGCGGACCTGCCGGCTGTTGCGGCCCTCGTTGTCGCCGTAGTCCCACTCGTGGGCGTGCGGAACCACCTCGGCGTCGGGGTAACCCACCAGTTCGGCGGTGCGGCGGGCACGGATCAGCGGAGAGGTCAGTACCCGGTCAAAGGTCACCGGACCGATCTTGGCCCGCGCGGCCTCAGCCTGGGCTTCCCCCTCGGCCGTAAGGGGGATATCCGTCAGGCCGGTGTAGTTGCCTTCCCGGGACCATTCGGTTTCCCCGTGGCGCAGCAGCCAGAGGCGGGGCAGCCGGGTTCCGGACGGAGTCAGGTCCGGAACTGCCGGTCCGAAGTTTTCCCCGTTGCTCATTTTTCGCTGTCCTTCACATTCGTACCTGATACTTCCGGTTCCCGCTGGGGTTCCTTTTCCGTTGTATCAGGTGCTGTGCCAGCGGCAGCAATCGGGTTCTCCGGCTGTTCCGCCCACCAGGCGCGGAGCAGCTGCGCTGTTTCGGCCTCGCTCCGCGGACCGTTTTCCATCCGTTCCTCCAGCAGGAACCGGTACGCGCGGCCCACCACCGGCCCGGGACGGATCTGCAGCAGGGCCATGATCTGTTCGCCGTCCAGGTCCGGACGGATCGCGGCCAGCTCTTCCTGCTCGGCCAGGACAGCAATGCGCTGCTCCAAATCGTCGTAGGCGAAAGCCAGCCGTTCGGCCTTGCGGCGGTTGCGGGTGGTGACATCGGAGCGCGTGAGCCGGTGCAGCCGCTGCAGCAGCGGACCGGCGTCGTTGACGTAGCGGCGCACTGCCGAGTCGGTCCAGCCTGCATCGCCGTAGCCGTAGAAGCGCATGTGCAGTTCCACCAGCCGGGCCACGGCCTTGATGGTGTCATTGTCGAACCGCAGGGCCTTCATCCGCTTCGCGGTCAGCTTGGCGCCGACGGCGTCGTGGTGCAGGAAGCTCACGGATCCGGTTGACTCAAAACGGCGGGTGGAGGGTTTTCCGACGTCGTGCATCAGGGCCGCGAAGCGCAGCACGAAATCCGGTGCCGGCACCGGACCGTCGCTGTCGGTTTCCAGTTCGCACGCCTGGCGGAGGACCGTCAGCGAGTGCTGGTACACGTCCTTGTGCCGGTGGTGCTCGTCAATCTCGAGGCGCAGTGCCGAGACCTCGGGCAGCACGTGGTCGGCCAGGCCGCTCTCCACGAGCAGGTTCACGCCGGTCCACGGCGCCTTGCCGCAGATCAGCTTGGTCAATTCGTCCCGGACCCGTTCGGCGGAGATGATTTCGATCCGCCCGGCCATGTCCCGCATCGCTTCAAAAACGTCCGGCGCCACCTCCACGCCCAGCTGGGAGGCGAACCGTGCGGCCCGCATCATGCGCAGCGGATCGTCGGAGAACGACGTCGACGGCGCACCGGGGGTACGCACCATACCGGCATGCAGGTCGCGGGCTCCGCCAAAGGGATCCACCAGTTCCATCGACGGCAGCCGCAGCGCCATTGCGTTCATGGTGAAGTCGCGGCGGTACAGATCGTCTTCAAGCTTGTCGCCGAAAGCCACGGAGGGCTTGCGGGAGTCGGGATCATAGGCATCGGCACGGTAGGTGGTGACCTCCACCTGGAAGCCGTCCTTGCGCATTCCGATGGTGCCGAACTCCCGGCCGATCTCCCAGTAAGTGTCGGCCCAGCCCTTGATCACCCGGATGATGTCGTCCGGGCGCGCGTTGGTGGTGAAATCCAGGTCCGGGGAAACCCTGCCCAGGAACAGGTCGCGGACGGGACCGCCTACGAGCGAAAGCTCGTACCCGGCATCCTCGAAACGCGCCCCGAGTTCCGGGATCACCTCGGGTAACGGGGACTTCAAGGCCGAACTATCAAAAAGGTGCACCATAGTGCTTTAAGCCTGCCAGATAAAACGGTGAAGGCCGACAAGGGGTGGGAGCCGGAGCGCGGACACGCCGAGGGTTCCCGCTTCCTCTCCGGCAGCCCGCATAACAGTCATCATCCCCCGGCAAAGATCGTTACAGTGGGAGTATGGCCCATCCCGTACCGAGCGCGCCCAAGCGGACCCCGTTGACTGCGTCAATGGGTGGCGCCGGTGCGCATTCGGTACATGCCCCCCTCCCAACGGTGGAGGAGGTTTCTGCCGGCGGGATTGTGGTCGACACCTCAACGGAGCAGTTGCACGTGGCGATTATTGCCCGCCTGAACCGCGGCGGCCGGCTGGAATGGTGCCTACCGAAGGGCCACCCGGAAAACGACGAAGACAGCCAGGCTGCTGCCATCCGCGAAATTGCGGAGGAAACGGGCATCGACGGCCGCATCCTGACGGCGCTGGGCAGCATCGATTACTGGTTTACGGTCAGCGGGCACCGGGTGCATAAGACGGTCCACCACTTCCTCCTGGAAGCCTGCGGCGGGCACCTGACCATCGAGAACGATCCGGACCACGAAGCTGTGGACGTCGCCTGGGTTCCGCTGGCGGAGCTCGGCCGGAGGCTCTCCTTCCCCAACGAGCGCCGCATCGCGGACCTCGCCCGCGAGATCCTCCCCCGCTACCTGTGACTCCCCCGGTGCGCAGCGCCGTTTGAGGCAATCCGTACCGGAGGTGAGAACATAGGGTCACGATGGCCGAAAAGAACATAGCCCCCAGTACTACGCGTTCGAGTGTTGTGATGGCATCGGGAACCCTGGTTTCCCGTGTCCTTGGACTGGTCCGCACCGCCCTGTTGGCAATCGCCATCGGCAGCACCGGACTGGTCACCGATATCTTCAGCTCAGCGAACGTGCTGCCGAACTTTATCTACCTGATGGTGGCCGGCGGTGTCTTCAACGCAGTGCTGGTTCCGCAGATCATCAAGGCGAGCAAGCGGCCTGACCGGGGCGCCGAGTACGTTTCCCGGATCCTCACGCTCTGCCTCCTCGTGCTCGCCGGCATAGCCCTCGTGGCCACGCTCGCGGCACCCGTGATCCTGTCCACGGTCCTGTCGCTGGGCCCGGACCAGCTGACGCTGGCGACCACCTTCGCCTACTGGCTTTTCCCGCAGATCTTCTTCTACGGCGCCTATGCGGTGATCGGGCAGATCCTCAACGCCAACGGCAGGTTCGGCGCCTATATGTGGGCGCCCGTGGTCAACAACATCATCGCGATCGCCGGCCTGCTCGTCTTCATTACGTTCATCGGCAGGGAGGAGACGTCGTCGTTCTCGCCGGAGAACTGGACTTCGCAGGCCACCCTCATCCTGGCCGGCAGCACCACCCTCGGCATTGTGATGCAGGCAGTGGTCCTGCTGGTCCCGCTGCGCCGCCTGGGCCTGGGGCTGCGTCCCTCGTTCGGGCTTCGCGGGGTGGGCCTGAGGGAAACCGGGAAGGTGGCCAAGTGGACGATCATCACCATGCTCGTGGGCAACGGCGCTTACCTGGTCTACACGGCCGTGGCCACGATCGCCTCGGAAGCGCGGCCCGAATACCAAGCCATGGGCCGTGAGATTGCCGGGCAGATGAACCTGGAAACGGCGTCGATGCTGTACATCATTCCGCACTCGGTCATCACGTTGTCCCTCGCCACGGTGCTCTTCAACCAGATGTCCCACGCCTATGCGGAGAAAAACTACGACGGCGTCCGGGAGACCCTTTCGCAGGGGCTCCGGGCCATCGGGGTGGCCACTGTCTTTTGCTCTGCGGTGCTGATTGTCCTGGCCGGACCGATCAGCATCTGGTTCAGCGGCGGATCGAATGTTTCCGCCGCGCTGCAGGCCCAGGTGCTGGTGCTGCTGGCCATCACCGCGCCCTTCCTCAGTGCCACCTTCCTGATGAACCGTGCCTTCTATGCCAACGAGGACGCGAAAACCCCGCTTGTTATGCAGCTGATCCTGTCGGCCTTCGGCATTGCGCTTGCCCTGGGGGCGGCCGCCCTGCCGGCGGACCAGATCATCTTCGCCCTGGCAATTGCCTATTCCCTGGGCAACGTCGCGGCCGTCGTCCTCAGCCATATTTTCCTCCGCCGCAGCCTCGGCGATTACGGCGGAGCCCGGGTCTTCGACGTCCATGTCCGGCTCGTGGTTGCCGCTTTGGCCGCCGGCGCCGTCGGTTCGGCCGCCTTGGCCCTGCTGGGCGGGTACTCGGCCGACGGCTTCGCCTGGCAGTCGGTGCCTTCCGCCACAGTGGTCCTGGTGGTCTGCGGCTCCCTGATGGCCGTGGCGTACTACTTCATGCTGCGGGTTCTGAAGGTCTCCGAGCTGGACGCGTTCCTGGCACCGCTCCTTGCCAAACTCCGGCGGACTCCCTAAAGTGCCGCTTCCGGCATTCTGCTTTCGGCACGGGTAGCATGGGAACAAAGCAGGCAGTTCAGGACTGCGGCAGCCGGCCGTGTTCCGTGTCCGTGAACGAACATCCGAGTACGCAATGTCAGATAAGCCTGACGCAGTCTTATTGCCGTTTTCATGGGAGGAACACGTGCCACAGTCCGTAGACGTCGGTTCAGTGCTGGGCGGACGTTACAAGGTGACAGCCCTTGTACTCGCTTCAGCTGAGCAGGACATGGTGCTCGATGGTGTGGACCAGGTCCTGAACCGTTCCGTCAGCATCCTCGTAGCCGCCCCCATGAATGCCAGCCAGGTCTCGGCAAGCGCCCGCGAAATCGCCACCGGTGAACGCCATGGCAATGTCCAGGTGCTGGATTTGGGCGTCAGCGACGGCCGCACGTACCTGATCACGAATACCGCCAGCGCGGCGGATCTCCTGGATCTCGTGATTGAGCGCGATGCCCCCTACGTCGAGCCTTTCTTCACCGACACCCTGGGCTCGGAAATCTTCGGCATGCCCCGTTCCCGCGAACCGGAAACCGTCGAAGAAGACCGCTACGTCGAACATGAGGAGCGCGAGCCGCGCAAGCCGCTGCTCTCCGGGTCGCACAAGCCCAAGCTCCCCCGGTTCGGACGCAACGCTGCTGCTGCCGGAGCCGGGGCTGCTGCCGGAACCGGAGCCGGGGCCGCTGCGGCGGAGCGCGATCTTCAGTTCGGCGAGGCCGCCGACGCTCCGGCAGAGGCCGCCACCGGCGGTGCCAACGTTCCCCCGGCTCCCACTACCCGGCCCAAGCAGTCCGCCGCAGAAGCCCGGCCGGCAAAGGTCACCAAGTGGGAAGATGACGAGCCCCAGTCGGCACCGGTTCCGGAACGGAACTCCCGCTCTGCGTCGACCTTCCCCAAGTCCGCCCTGGCGGCAGGCGGTTACGACGATGACGGCTACGGGTACGGCGATCCGGACGACGACTACGAAGAGGACAGCGCCGAGGAGAAGCCGAACCGCAAGTCCGGCCGCGTGCTTATCGGAGCGGTCCTGAGCCTCGTGCTTGTCCTCGCAGTGGTGCTGGCGGTTTCCCAGCTGGGCAAAATGGGCGATATCTTCGGATCCGACCCGGAAGCCGGTGCATCCACCGCCCCCACGCAGGAGGCTGCACAGGCCGCCCCGAGCGCGGACGCCGCCGCACCTGCACCGGCACCGGAGATTGCAGGCATCACACGTCTGGTTCCAGGCAATCCGCAGCTTGATTCGGCCAACGACGGCGCGCTGCCGCAGATCATCGACGGCAACCCGTCCTCGTACTGGTCCAGCTACGTCTACGCCAGTGACACGTTCGGCGGGCTCGCCCCCAGCTTGGCCTTGGTGGTGGACCTGGGTGCGGATTCGGCGGTCAACGAGGTCAACATCACCCAGCTGAACGGCACGGGCGGCAGCTTCTCCGTAATGCTCAACGACACTCCGGACCTGGAGGGTGCGACGTCGGTTGCCCAGAGCGGCTTTACCGGTCCCACCACCAGCATTCCGGTGCCGAAGACGGATGGCCAGGCTGCCACTGCCCGCTACGTGATCGTCAACTTCACGCAGCTGCCCCGGCTTAACGGGGTCCAGGCTGCTTACCCGTGGGGACTCAGGATCGCCGAAATCGGCGTGTCCTGACTACTACGCTCCGGACCGGCCGTCCGGCTGTGATGAGCATGTCCAGCGCCGGGCTGCCGGAATAAGCTGGACCCGGTATCCGTTGTGCCGGGTGATCCACTTATGAACCGGTCCTTTCGGATCGGTCCGTATTTTTAGTTCGACACTGTAGTTCAACAAGGAAGAGGAACACCCCCCAGTGAGCACCGCAAACTCCGTTGCCACAGACGGCGCCGCTGCTGCCGGCGACGTCCGCGAGGTCATCATCGTCGGTTCCGGCCCTTCCGGATACACGGCAGCCGTTTACGCGGCACGTGCCAATCTGAAGCCGCTCCTGATTGCGAGCTCCGTCACCGCCGGTGGGGAGCTCATGAACACCACCGATGTGGAGAACTTCCCCGGCTTCCCCGAAGGCGTCATGGGGCCGGACCTGATGGCCAACTTCGAAAAGCAGGCCGCCCGTTTCGGCACCGAAATCCTTTTCGAGGACGTCACCGAGGTGGACCTGACCGGCGACATCAAAACGGTGACGATCGGCACGGGCGAGACCTTCCGCGCCCGCGCAGTCATCATCTCCACCGGGTCCGCCTACCGTGAACTGGGACTGCCGGACGAGAAGCGCCTTTCCGGCCGCGGTGTCAGCTGGTGTGCTACCTGCGACGGCTTCTTCTTCAAGGGCCAGGACATCGCCGTCATCGGCGGCGGCGACTCCGCTTTGGAGGAAGCACTGTTCCTGACCAAGTTCGCTTCTTCGGTAACCGTGGTGCACCGCCGCGACAGCCTGCGGGCCTCCAAGATCATGCAGGAGCGGGCCCTTTCCCACGAGAAGATCCGCTTCGCCTGGGATTCTGAAGTAGCCGCCATCCGCGGCGAGGACAAGGTCACCGGCCTCGTGCTGCGCAGCACCAAGGACGGTTCCGAATCCGAGCTTGCCGTCACGGGTGTGTTCGTGGCCATCGGCAACGACCCCCGGGTGGACCTGGTCCGCGGCCAGCTTGAACTGACCGAGGAGGGCACCATCGCGGTCCTCGGACGCACCTCCAAGACGTCCCTTCCGGGCGTCTTCGCGGCCGGCGACGTCATCGATCCGACCTACCGGCAGGCCATCACCGCGTCGGGCTCCGGCTGTGTGGCCGCCGTCGACGTCGAACACTACCTCGCCGATCTGGGCGATTCCGTCCCCACCGCGGCGGAGGTCCCCACCCCGCCGTCCGAGGCTGTTTCCGAACACGCAGCCCTCTAATTCCGTTCCTCGCTTAGGAGAGCAAAAATGAGCAGTGCAAAAGCAGTAACCGATGCTTCTTTCGGTACCGATGTCCTGACCGCGGACAAGCCCGTAATCGTGGACTTCTGGGCTGAATGGTGCGGCCCGTGCCGCATGCTGTCCCCCATCCTCGACGACATTGCCGCCCAGTACAGCGACAAGGTGGACGTTGTGAAGGTGAACGTGGATGAAAACCCCGCGATCGCCGCTCAGTACGGCATCACCTCCATCCCGGCGGTGTACGTGTTCCAGGGCGGTGAGGTTGCGGCGACTTCCATCGGCGCAAAGCCGAAGCAGGTCCTGGAGCAGGAATTCGCGGCCTTCCTGAAGTAAACAGCAATGAGTGTGCATGGTGAAAGCCTGCGGAGGCTGGATGCCAGCCGGCGTGTGGTGGCGCTTCGTGAAGCGCTGCTGCGCGCCGGCGTCACCCTGTCCTACCTGGCACCGGACGCGGTAAACGATCCGACCATTTTCGATGACCACGTTGACGCGGCGGTCCGCGCGTTCCAGCAGAGCCGAGGCCTGATTGTCGACGGCGTTGCCGGTCCGGACACCCAGCGGGCCTTGTCCGAAGCGCAGTTCCGCTTTGGCGACCGGACGCTGAACTATGTTGAGGGCGGGCAGCTGCGGGGCGACGACGTCGCCGAACTCCAGCGCCACCTGTCCCACCTGGGGTTCTACTACGGCCACATCGACGGCAGTTTCGGGGTGCGTACCCGCTACGCCGTGGCCGAGCTGCAGCAGAACCTCGGGCTGCCGGGCACCGGTGTGTGCGACGCCGACACCATGCGTTCCATGTCCCGCGTGAACCGCGCCATCTCGCCCAGCCAGGCGTTCGCCCTGCGCGACTACGAACGGCTGGACCGATCCACCGCGGCCCTGCGCGGACGTGTTATCTCCGTGAACATCGGCCGTGCGCGGCTGGTGTCTCCGCACGGCGTCGAGCGGCTCAGCGGGGATCCGCTGACCGAGCTGCTGGTCACCACTGACATCGCCGGGCGTGTAGAACGCATCCTGCGTGAATTCGGTGCCCGGCTGGTTCCGCAGCAAAGCGGTGCGGCCACCGAATCGGGGTCTCGGCGGAACGTGCCCAGCCTGAACCTGGATATCCATTGTGACTGGCTGGACCAGCAGGCCGCCTCGGGGATGGCTGCCTACTACTGGGGCCTACCCGGTACCGGTGAGGCACGCTCCCCCATCGGCCACAGGGCCGCCGTCCTGCTTTTGAAGGAACTGGGTGCCCGTACCGACTTGGACAATCTGGGCGTGCATGCCCGGACCTGGGACACGCTCAAGGTGCCCGGTGTACCCTCCGTGGGCCTCGATCTGGGCTACCTCAGCAATGCGCACGACGCCGAGCGCCTCGCCGATCCGGTTTTCCGCCAGACGGTTGCCGATTCAATCGTGATTGGCATCCAGCGCCTGTACCTCCTCGAGGAGGAGGACCAGCCCACGGGCACCCTGGCTTTGGACGACGTCCTCAAGTTCAACCCGACGGAAGAGCCGGCTACCAGGCGGGTTTCCGGCCTCTAGGCCGTTCTGCCGCTTTTCCCGGCGCTGATGAACCCCTGCGCATAGCGTTCCGCAGCTGTCGGGGAGCGGAGCAGGTGTTCATCAACCTGGAAATCTTCGCCCTCCAGCAGCGCGGCGGTTTCCGGGATGTCGTGGAGGTAGCCCGTGAGTTCCACGGCATGTCCGTAGGCCGTCGTTATTCGACGGGAACCCGTTCCTGCCTGAAAACCCAACAGGAGCCGGCCGCCGGGACGCAGGATCCGTCGAAACTCGGCGAAAACCGCCGGCAGCCCTGCAGACGGGGTATGGATAATCGAATACCAGGCCAGCACCCCCTGAAATGACCCGTCGCCGTAGGGCAACGAGGACATCGCCGTGACCTCGAATCTCCGATGCGGATGTGCCTTCCGGGCCTGCCGGACCATGCCTGCGGAAATGTCGCACCCTTCGATGGCCAGCGGCGCCAGGGTGTCGAGATAGGTAATCATTCGGCCGGCTCCGCACCCCGCGTCCAGGACGGCTGCCCCGGACGGCAGTGAACCGGCGAACCTGCGCACCATGGCCAAGTCCTGCTCGTCCTCCGGGTCTCCCTCCCTGCCGGCAGTGGGGATCAGCTCCGCGTAGGCCTGGGAAACAAGGTTGTAGGCCCGGGCGTCGGCGCCGGGGACACTGTGCAGGGCTCCCTCGTTCATCGCACCAACGTACCGTGCCGTATGCCATGCTTCTGGCATGACGGTCCGGGGAATGCCATGGCGACGGAAATAATGTGACGACGACGACAAGGGATGCTTCCCGACTCTCTGCCAACGAAGCAGCTGTCGCGGCAATGCTTTCCGCGGAGCCCGAGTTGATCGACGTTCTCCCGGCCCTGGAGGCGGTTCCGGGCATGGCCAATGACATCATCCTCGTCTCGGGTCCGCTGATGCGGTGGCAGGATTACACGGGTTGCCAACGCTTGGCGGTTGTCGGTGCGGCTGTATTCGAAGGACTTGCGGCCTCTCCGGCAGAGGCTGACGGCTTGCTCCGCTCCGGCGCGATCCGGCTGGCCTCCTGCCACGAGTACGGTGCCGTAGGTTCGCTTACGGGCGTTTGTTCCGCCTCCATGCCCGTACTGGTTGTACAGGACCGCCTGTCCGGGCGCACCGCTACATGCAGGATGAATGAAGGCGCGGGCACGCGGGCCCTTACATTCGGCTCCCAGGGACCAGCAGTCACCGCCAATCTGGCCCGCATCAGGGACCGAGTGCCGCCTGCCCTGGCTCGTATCCTCCGGGCATCTCCGATACCGCTCCTGCCGATCATGGCCCAGGCGCTGGCCATGGGCGACGAACTGCACGGCAGGCAGACTGCCGCCGGGCTGCTGTTCCGGAACGCCGTCCTGGAACGCCTCCTCCACCTCCGGGGCAATGCCCCGGAATCCGCTGCGTTGCTGGCCTACCTCGACACAGCGGAATTCCATTTCCTGCACGTCGCGATGGCAGCCGCAAAGGTTATTGCGGACACAGCAGACTCAATTCCGGGGAGCTCAATCGTCACGGCGATGGCGATGAATGAGAAGGAGTTCGCAGTCAGGGTTTCCGGCTTGCCGGGCCAGTGGTTCCGCGCGCCCCTACCGCCGATCTCCGGGTTTCCCGGAAGAATCATGGTGCCCTGGACGCCCGCCGATCTGGGGTACAGCGGTGGTGACAGCTTGATTATGGAAACGCTGGGGCTGGGCGGCGCTGCTGCGGCGGCGGCTCCTGCCCTGAGTCCGGTCTCCGTCGGGACTCCGGCGCAAATGATGGAACTGACGAGCTCCCTGTACGCGGTTGCATCGTCGGAGCACCCGACGATGCGGATTCCGGCACTGGGCGGGCGCGGGGTCCCTTGGGGTATGGACGCTGCCGCGATCGTGGAGCGCCGCCTCGTACCTCCGGTGCACATCGGGGCGACCCTGCGCAGCGGTGGACTTGCCGGCGCGATTTATTTCACCCCGCCACTGCAACCCTTTATCGACGCAACCGAGCGCCTGCAGTCAATCGTCTGATCCGTTTCACGTGAAACAACACGTTTCCTGCCGCCGCGCAGCCCGGCGTCGTCGTCCGATATGACCCACCTAAACCCTCAAGGGTTGCCCTCAGCGGCTCTTTCCGGATTCTGCTCCGGGTGCCGATCAGGATGGATGGCCATAAAGACCGAGTAGTGGGTGCTGCCCTCAGGAGGTTCTTCGGCCTCGAACTCATCCAGCAGGTCCTGCACACGTTCGAGGAGCCGGGCATGTCCTTCTTCCGTGAGGCGTACACCCAGCCGGGAGATTCCGACCTGATCCGATGCAGGGAGCTGTCCCACCTCGGACACGAACGCACCGATCATTGCGCCCCGCAAGCGCAGATCCCGGCCGTCGAGATTCAACCGCCACGACTTCCCCGTGGCACGGTAGGGAATCTCATATGCGCCACTCGGTCCGGACCGCGCCTCTTGGGGTTCGAGGAAGCCTGCCGAGACCAGCTTGCGGACGTGATAGAGCACCGTTGCCGGGTTGGCGGCGAGCATGGTTGCAATTTCCTTGTTGGTCAGCTGCTCTTTCATGCAGAGCCGCAAAATGCGGATACGCGTTGCCGAGGCAAGGGCCTTCGCCTCTTCCTCACTCGCTGACCGCCGAGGGACCTGGCCGCTCTCGTCTGTCATGTGTGCAGAATACCAGAGGGCTATTGACAAATATCAATCGATTGACCAGAGTCAACCGCATGACGACTGAAGACGGCGGCGCAGCCACGGTTCCTGGCGGCGTCCTGCGGGACCGTGACTTCCGATTCCTTTTCTATTCCACCTCCTTGAGCCAACTTGGGCAGCAGGTATCCAGTCTCGCCTTGCCACTCGTGGCGGTGGTGACGCTGACTGCCAGTGAATTCGAAGTGGGGCTGCTTTCGGCCCTGAGCACCGCTGCGTTCCTGTTGATTGGCTTGCCCGCCGGAGTCTGGGTCGATCGGATGCGGTACCGCCACGTGCTCGTCTCGTCGGACCTGATTCGGGCAGCGGTCCTGCTCACTGTTCCGCTCGCCTGGTGGCTCGGGGTGTTGACAGTCTGGCAGCTCTACGTCGTGGCGCTGCTCATCGGCGTGTTCAGCGTCTTCTTTGACGTCGCTTACCAGAGCTTTCTGCCGCGCCTTGTCGGGCGTGACCATTTGGTTGAAGGCAATGCCAAGTTGGAAACGGTGCACTCGGTTGCCCAACTCGCTGGTCCGGTCGCAGCCGGCCAGCTGATCGCCTGGCTGACGGCACCCGTTGCCCTGGCCCTGGATGCCATTGCGATGGGGTTGTCCGCACTATTCGTTGGGCGCATGCGGCACCGGCAGCCCAAGCCGGAGCCGGTACCGGGGTCCCGGCTGGGCACGGACATCGCAGAGGGCCTGCGTTTCGTCCTGGGCAACCCGTTGCTGCGGGCGATTGCCGGGTCCACAGGACTGTTCAACCTGGCTTTCGCGGCCTACATGGCGATGCTGGTGTTCTTCCTTCCGAGAGAAGTCGGCCTGGGCGCGCACCAAATCGGCATAGTATTTTCGGTCCTCGGTGTGGGCGGTCTTGCCGGCGCCCTGGCTACCCGCCGACTGACCCTGTGGCTGGGTGAAGGACCCGCCATTTGTTGGTCCGTGGCGGCGACAGCTCCCTTTGCGCTCCTGATGCCTGCGGCGGGGGGCGAATGGTCGGTTTGGCTCGGCGCGGCCGGGCTAGCTGTGGCCAGCTTCGGCATGGTCGTCTACAACGTCACACAGGTGAGCTTCCGGCAAAGACTGACTCCGGACCGCCTGCTAGGCCGCATGAACGCCACCATGCGTTTCCTGGTCTGGGGAACCCAGCCCGTCGGCGCGCTGATTGGCGGCCTGCTTGGACAGCTTTACGGAGCTGAGGCCGCGCTGTGGATGGCTGCATGGGCGGCCTGTGTGGCCTTCCTGCCCGTCACCTTGTCTCCCCTGCGGAGCATGCGGAAGCTACCCGATGAACACCCAGCATCGGCCACGCCTTCCGCCCCGTAAGCCTTCACATGTTCCTCCGCCGCTGACGCCGAGTACAAGTTCGGCGTCTCGTTTCACGTGAAACACGACGCCGAGGGCGGATCTGGTCTGCGTGTGCGGTGCGCTGCTTGGTGCTGGGTGCCGGGTGCCGAGTGCCCGTGCCGGGAGCTCAATACTGAGCGTTGGGGGCCGAGAGTGAAACCATAATGGTTCTCGAGCATTGCCTGCTACTCTCTTCCCCCAGGATTTAGCAGCGGCGCAGCTACGCAGTATTCGTTCGATCCGCCCGACGGTAATGAATAGACGTGATCGATCAGGGTGGGCGAATAACGTCCTCAGGCTCCGGGAGGGCTCCCTCACTGCACCAAAGACGTCACGGGACGGCTGAAGTCGAGCCGCAGCGCGGCTGCCGAACGCTGGGCAGGGCCACGAGCGGCAGGCAATCGTCGGCTCAAGCGTGGCTGCGCAAGACAAGCAAGGCCCCGCCCTGCCCTGCCCCCCTGCCCCCAGCCTCCCTGCCCTGCAGCGTACTCCACTTCACTTCACTTCACTTCACTTCCCAGACAAGGCCCTACTCGACAGCCCTGCACACAATCCGCCTCTATCAAGGCATACCCCTGGTGTTGGGACAGCGGCAGCTAGACATACGCCAAGGGCCACGTTTACCCCACCAGGCGGCGATATCCGCTGCGGCGCTTCCACCTGGGCAGGGCTTGGAAACGCCACGGACCCGACTCCAGGGACCCGCCACACATCCGCTGCCACCATTGTTCGTGGTTCGATTCCCTTCTTGCCTTCGCTTAGATGTTCTCTGAAGCAGCAGTGTGTAGTTGTTTCCACCGGAGATCGGCGCGTATTTTAGGCAGCGTGGGGGGAGATATCGTCTAGTTGCGGACGATAGGTCATGGGACTCCCCGCACGAAAACGAGGCAACGCGCACCTAACCGCATATCGGATAACCGAAACGGGAGCCGGCATCGGCGGTAGCTTGTGCAGGTAGCTTGATGGCATTCTCCGCCCCATGGACGACTTCCTGATGCCCGGCAAAGGGAAGATAGGCATTGGATACTGGTTTGCCGGCAGCCGCCCATAGCGTGCTTATGACCCGGCAGGGCGGGCGGGCAGGAGGCCCGGCAGGGCGGGCAGGCAGGGCGGGCAGGCAGGGCGGGCAGGCAGGCCGGGCAGGCAGGCCGGCAGAGAGCCGGTCGGTGCAAGGGGTAACCCGCCGAAGACAGCCCTGCCATCCCAGGCCGCGCCTAAAGCCGCTCCAGAGAGTACGATTCCTAGCACCCAAGCCTCGCCTTCCCAGGCACAACAGCCTAGGGTGGGGTTCCTTTGTAGGGACTCGGACGCCCCAGTTTCACGTGAAACACCGCCAGGCGCTGGCCCCAGTTCTAAGAATTCATACGCAGCCTTTGCTGCGACGGGGTGCACAGAGAGCCGCTTTGCAGGCCCCAATCCGGCCGCGCTCTACCGTGTACGGCGGTTGGACATGTCATCTGCATGGCTAGCCACACGTCGTGGTTGGCCGCCTTCGACAATGTTTCACGTGAAACCCCGCCCCTATCCTCTATTCGGCGCCACGGGCATACGCCCTATGGCACGTCATGCCAAGCTCCCATGCCCGGTACATGACCGACGCCCTATACGCGTGTTTGGCAGGCAAAGCGCTGATTGCGTTTCCTATCCGGCTTACAGACTGGACGTCCGGGACGTCAGTTCTGGCGGCGGGGAGGTGGTAACCCTTCTGCCTGGACCTGTAAGGAGGCCGATTGCATAGACATTGGAGCTCTGCAAGGACCGTGCAAACTACCATTGCGCGCGGCGTCCACCCGGCTACCGAAGCCGACCGCACGGCCTGATTCGACCCGGTCAGTGGACGAATGGCTTTTAGTGGACTGCAGTACCGGGCGCTGGCTGCAGCCAAGGCATCGTTTCACGTGAAACACCGCCTGCTGTATAGCTGCTCCGGCTCATAGACCCGTCCGGCCCGGCAAGAAGTCTGCCAAACACGGAAGCTATGCCGACCTGAGGGTGGCCCGCGGAGAGTTTTTGGAGCCAAAACTGCACATTACCCGGGGCTCGCCGCTCTGATAATCAACCGCACCACTGGGGCCGTTGCGACGAACCTCCAAACTGAGCTCAGTGACCCCCAACTTACGTAAAGAGTTGCAGCACCTAACTACGCAAATGCACCGCCGACTACGCCCAGCAAATAGGCGCAGCCTGGTTCCTGTGATACTCGCGGTTTGGCTCCATACGACTCCATCCAGCTCCTTACCTACACCCGGACCGGCATTCAACTACGAGAGGATACCCCGGACGACCCGCGGCGGAAATGTAGTTGCAGGGTCCGGATACCGGACGTACCGACGCAGCGGGAGGTAGGCTTCACGTGAAACGTCGACTCACTCGGTCCGAGCGGCAACGAGTGCGGTAATCACGTCAGCGTTCAGGCACCCGGAGTGAGGACACCTGAACGAGTCTTACGTGTTTCACGTGAAACACGTAAGCCCAGACTGTAGGACGGCGCGCGAAATACGACAGAAGGGGCATGCCGTCTTGTTTCGCTACCCGGTACGGACAGCTCCGGGGCGGACAGGCCCCACAGGCAGCGGGTTTGGGCCTCACGCACCTGGTGCAGGTTACAGCCGACAGTGGCGGGGGTACCGATCGTCCGGCACTTTGTCGATTTGCTCAGCTGGCCCGCGGTTGCGGGTGCATTCCTGCAACCAGCCTTCGCACCGGCTGGGCGCACCTACCCATCCAGGTGCGCCCGGAAAGCCGAAAGGGCCGGTGTTTCACGTGAAACACCGACCCTTCGGGAACCTCGCCGAGCTTGGAGCTACTCTCCGGGTGTGGAGAGTACGCCCATAATTCGATTCAGGTCATCCACGCTAGCGAATTCGATGCTGACCTTGCCCTTGCGTGCTCCAAGGGTGATCTTGACGTTCGTGTCCAGGCGGTCAGCCAAAGACGTTGCCAGGTAGTCCAGCCGTTCGTGGCGTGCGCCGATCTTCGGCTTGGAAGTCTTCGCCGGCTTCCGCAGGCCGTCGGCCAGCGACACGATCTCTTCGGTGGCACGAACGGAAAGGCCCTCCGCCACGATCTTCTGGGCCAGCTTTTCCATCTCCGCCGGGTCACCCAGCCCGAGCAACGCGCGTGCATGCCCCGCTGACAGAACTCCAGCCGCCAGCCGGCGCTGAACCAACGGCGGAAGCTTCATCAACCGCAAGGTGTTGGTTACCTGCGGCCGCGAGCGTCCGATGCGGTCTGCGAGTTCTTCGTGCGAGCAGCCGAAGTCGTCCAGAAGCTGCTGGTAAGCCGCCGCTTCTTCCAACGGGTTCAGCTGGCTCCGGTGCAGGTTCTCCAGGAGGGCGTCACGGAGGAGATCGACATCCTGTGTGGAGCGGATGATAGCCGGCACCGAGGATAGTCCAGCTTCGCGTGATGCACGCCAGCGACGTTCACCCATAACAAGTTCATAGGGGTGTTCCGCATCCTCCTCGAGCGAGGGGCGAACAACAATCGGCTGCAGCACGCCGATTTCCCTAATGGAATGCACCAGTTCGGCCATGTCGTCTTCATCGAAGACGGACCGCGGCTGCTTACGGTTCGGGTGGATGGAATCAATGGGAAGCTCGGCGAACGTCGCGCCGGGAACCTGGACCAGGCCATCCTCACCACTGTAATCCGGGGACGATGTTTCACGGGAAACATCCGCTTCCACCGGGGCAGCAGCTGCCTGCTTCGACGCTTCCGGGGCGGCCTCCGCGGGGACCGGCAGCGAAGCAGGTGCCGACTGCACGTCTTCTGCGGCGGTCTCAGGACTTTCGGGATCCTTGGCCTTCGCCGCCACCTCCACAGCCCCCTGAGAGGCCTTGGAAGCCCGCTTGGTGCCCTTGCTTCCGGAAGCCTGGGCGGAAGCCGGGGTGGTCCCAGCATCCGTCCCTACAGACGTGGCGTCATCGGGATTGGCAGCGGGGACAGGGCTGGGCACCGGCTCCACACCTTTGTCGGTACGGACTCCCGAACGGGCCGCAGAGCTGCGCGTTGTTGACTTCTTTGCCGGACCGCGAAGCGCTTCCTTATTGATCCCCGCGCCCTTACGCGGACCCGTACCACCGAACTGTGAGCGGGACTCATCGGCTGCGGCGAAGAACAAATCAGCCGGACGTCCCTGAGTAACGGTTCCCTGGCTCGAGTTTTCTGTCTCCGCAGGTTCCGCACTGCTAGGAATCAAAGCTCCCAGACCGCGGCCTAAACCCCGACGCTTCTCGGCCATGGGTAAGTCCTTCCCTTATGCCCGCACTTCAAGCGGCACGGATTGATTGTGAGAGTATTCTATGGCGCGGAGCCAAGCTGGCAGCCGAACCCCGCCGGGGTGTCACTAGGCGCGCTGGGCTATCTCGGCTGCCGCTTCCAAATAGGACAGCGCACCCGTTGAAGACGGGTCATAGGTCATGACCGTCTGCTGGTAGCTGGGAGCCTCCGAAACGCGCACGGAGCGCGGCACGACGGCGCGCAGGACCTGCTCCGGGAAGTGCTCGCGCACCTCGGCGGCGACTTGTGCGGCAAGGTTCGTTCTACCGTCGTACATGGTCAGCAGAATGGTGGAGACAACCAGATCGGCGTTCAAATGCTTCTGGATCATTTCGATGTTCTTCAGCAGCTGGCTGAGGCCCTCGAGCGCGTAGTACTCGCACTGGATTGGGATCAGGACTTCCCTTGCCGCGACAAAGGCATTGACGGTGAGGAGGCCAAGGCTCGGCGGGCAGTCGATGAATATGTAATCCAGACGCTCCAGGCCCTGCTTTTCCCGTTCGGCCGCGTAGACGTTAATGGCGCGGCTCAAACGCTGTTCACGCGCAACCAGCGATACCAGTTCGATCTCCGCCCCGGCGAGGTGGATCGTGGCCGGTGCACAGATGAGGTTACTGATGTCCGGGCACTGCGCAACCACATTTGCCAGCGGCAGGTCATCAATCAGCACGTCGTAGATGCTCTCCACGTCAGCACGGTGGTCGATCCCCAGGGCCGTTGATGCGTTTCCCTGCGGATCGATGTCGATAACCAGGACGTTCTGGCCGGCAGTCGCCAGAGCAGCAGCAAGGTTGACCGTGGTGGTCGTTTTCCCCACCCCGCCCTTCTGGTTGCTCACCGTCATGATGCGCGTCTGGGGAGGCCGCGGCAGAACGCGTCCGCGGAGCTTCTCCCGACGCCGGTTTTCACTAGCCAGTTCCCGCGCCAGCGGGGTGCTCTCGTCCATCAAATCCATAACGTCTTCCGAGGTCGCCACAGCAGCGGCTTCTTCGGATACACCACCTTCGATAGCTCGGGGGGCCTGCACGAGTGCGGCACTGCTTTCAGTCTTGGCGGGTTCCAGCGGCTTGGCGGGTTCCAGCGGCTTGGCGGGTTCCTGCTGCTTGGCGGGTTCCAGCGGCTCGGCCGGCACCGTTTCACGTGAAACGGCGGCCGGCTTGTCCACAACCAATTGGGGTTGCTTTCTACCGAATGAGGCGGACAGGGCAGAACCGAGTGCGGCGAAGGGAGGAATTCGTTTTGCGGCAGAATCACGCGCACTCACCTGGTCATGCTCACTTTCCAACATAAAGCGTTAAGGCATTAGTTCATCTAGACTATCCGCTTCGCGGCCATTCCCCGGGACCGGCATGGGTGTGTGCATGAAAGCTGAGGTGTCGGGCTTCTCACCCTACGGAGATGCGTACCACCGTGGTGGGTTCTTCAAGTACATCCGCCCCTACGGTCAGCACCGCGGTATCCCGTCCGCCGAGCTTGCGGATTGCTTTCGCGGCTTTCTGCACTTCTTCTTCAGCGCTGCGGCCCTTGATGGCCAGCACCTGCCCCCTGCCGTGCAGCAGGGGTACTGTCAGTCCGGCCAAACCGCCGAGGGCCGAAACGGCCCGGGCGGTGGCCACATCCACATTTACCTCGTCGACTACCTGTTCGGCACGGCCGCGGATCACGCGGACATTGTCGAGTCCAAGATCCGTAACGACTTCGTTGAGCCATATGACCCGACGCTCGAGGGGCTCTATGAGCGTCATGGAGAGGTCAGGCCGGGCAATGGCCAAGCACAAGCCGGGCAGCCCGGCACCGCTGCCGACATCCGCGACGGCGGCATTCGCAGGGATCAGCTCGGCAACCACGGCGCAGTTCAGGACGTGCCTGCTCCATAGCCGCGGAACTTCCCGCGGGCCGAGGAGTCCCCGTTCCATGCCCGACGTCGCGAGGTGCTCTACGTATCTTTGCGCCAGATCCAGGCGGTCACCGAAGATCTTCCGGGCGGCGTCCAGTTCTGCGGGAGTTGTTTCAACCACTTACTTCATATTCCTTGTCTGCACTGCCGGGCGGGGATAACTAGGAAGCAGGCAGGGAAACGACGATGTGGCGGTCCGCGCCTTCACCCTCGGATTCACTGACCAGGCCAAGCTCGGCCACGGCGTCGTGAACAATCTTGCGCTCATAGGCGCTCATGGGAACGAGCGCCACTTCCTGCCCGGTTTCCTTGGCACGCTTGGCTGCGTCCTCAGCTATGGACTGCAGCTGGCCGCCGCGTTCTTCACGGTAGCCAACGATGTCCAGGACCAAGCGGGAGCGGTTTTCCGTTGCTGTCAGCACCGACAGCCGCGTGAGTTCCTGCAATGCCTCAAGCACTTCGCCATCGCGTCCCACGAGTGCCTGAAGAGCGGCGTCGTCGCCTTCCTCGGACACTACGGAGATATACGTCCGGCCGTTTCGGACCTCAATGTCGATATCCCCGTCGATGTCGGCGATATCCAGGAGCTCTTCCAGGTAGTCAGCGGCTACGTCGCCTTCTTCCTCGAGCCTCCCGGTGCGCGCCTGCACAGGTTCCTCGGCTTCTTCCAGGGGAACTACGGGGTCGTCAATGTGCTCAGTGCTCATTTCCTTTTCCTGTTCTTCCGCGCGGGCTGGACGCGCTGGCCCTTGGGTGCCGCGGGAACCTCGACCGGTGCCTCGCCCTTCTTCTCTCCGAGGAGCGGCGCCATCGGCAGGCCCTTGCGGGCACGGCGCTCGGCGAGGGCCTTTGCCGCCGGCGAGCCGGGGGTAGGCATCCGCCGGATGACGAAGAACTGCTGTCCCATGGTCCACAGGTTGGTGGTGGTCCAGTAGATGAGCACACCGATGGGGAAGTTGATGCCGCCGACGCCGAAGACGATGGGCAGTACGTAGAGCATCATCTTCTGCTGGCGCATGAACGGGCTGGCAAGTGCCTCTTCGGACATGTTCTTGGACATGATCTGCTTCTGCGTAATGAACTGCGAAGCGGTCATCGCCAGGATCATGATGATCGAGAGCACTACAACCGAGAAGTGGCCTTCGTCGCCGAAACCGTGCAGGAGCGAGGAGGACAGCGGGGCACCGAAGATGGTGGCCTCGTCAAACTGCTGGATGGCGCTGTGCGACAGCGCGCCCTGGCCCTTGCCCTCGGCATTCGAGGTGGAGATCCCGTTCAGCACCTGGAACAGGGCAAAGAAGAACGGCATCTGCACGAGCATGGGCAGGCAGGCAGCAAACGGGTTGGTGCCGTGCTTCTTGTACAGGGCCATCTGCTCCTGCGTCATTGCCTGACGCGAAAGCTGGTCGGTCTTGCCCTTGTACTTCTGCTGCAGCTTGCGCAGGTCCGGCTGCAGGGACTGCATGCCGCGCTGCGCCTTGATCTGCTTGACGAAGACCGGAATCAACGCTGCACGGATCACGATCACCAAGCCGATGATGGACAACGTCCAGGTCCACCCGGATGCGGCATCCATCCCGAGGAAAACGAATCCCTCGTGGAAGACCCACATGATCCATGACACTACCCACTTAAAGGGGAACAGTATCGTCTCGAAGAAACCCATTTACTCTCCTCAGGCCGCCGAGCGGCTGTCTTCGTCAGCTGGAATCACGGGGTGATTCAGCACAATGATCCTCGGGACCTTCTTTGAGTCCCAAATCCGGTGTCCATCAGGTACGTGGTCCACGCCGCCGCCGTTCCAAGGATGGCAGCGGATAAGCCGTCGGAAAGCCAGCCAGGAACCCTTGACGGCTCCGTGGACGGTGACTGCTTCGAGGGCATAGGCGGAACACGATGGGAAAAATCGGCAGACCTGCCCGTAGAGGGGGGAAACGGTCTTCCGGTACGCCATCAGCAGGCCGATGAGGAGCATGCGCGGGAGGTTCCATAAAAAACGGGCAACAACAATCAAGGCCCTCAACGGAATAGATCCGGAGTCCCTCATCGCTGGCTCATCCTTCCTCACCTGGCATGTCTAAAGCTGCGAAAGTTTGGCTATGCAGGCGTTCAAAGCGCTGTGGTAGTCGGCACTCAGTACCGGCCACGACGCCGACGCGGAAGCAGGCAGGGCCCGCACCACCACGTCAAACCCGGTGGGGTGAAGAGCGAGGCTCTGCGCTGCCGCTTCCCTCAGTCTTCTCTTAACGAGGTTGCGTGTCACCGCGTTCCCGACGGATTTGGCCACTATGAAGCCTATGCGGCTCGGCTGGCCACCCGTAGGAAGCGCATATAGCACTACGTTCCGGCGCCCACTGCGGGCACCGGAACGTACAGTACGAGAAAAATCTGCCGATGCCCTTACCCGGTTCCGCACGGCCAGCATTATGACCACCTGGAATCCGGAGTAAAGCTGCTAAGAGGCAGCATCGACAAACTTTGAGGTTATTTAGGCCGACAGTTCGGTACGGCCCTTGCCACGGCGTGCGGAAAGGATGGCACGGCCGGCACGGGTACGCATGCGAAGGCGGAAGCCGTGCTTCTTGGCACGACGGCGGTTATTCGGCTGAAAAGTCCGCTTGCTCACGGTAGTTACTCCAAGACAATCTTGAGTCGCGCCGGCACTTGTTGCGACAAGGGGGAAGAACAAGCGGCGCTTTTTTCATGTGTCTGTCTGTACTCGCCCGGACCTGGACCCTGATTTCCAGAACCCCTGCAGGGCATGTGTGAGTACAGATAGCAGACACAA